>JBOHBY010000813.1:0-2844 GCA_050698635.1 Spirillospora sp. | reverse complement strand
CGGCAACGGCGAGCATAAGCCCGATGGCGGTCCAACGGGGCCTGCGGACCCGCTGGAGCGGGGAAGGCGTCGCGGCGGCACCGCCAGGGCCGCCAAGCCCGGCGGGCGCCGCGCGTTCAGCGCCGGCGGCGATCGTCTCCACACCTCAGTGATCGGCTACTTGGTTGAAGAGTACGCGACGGCCAGACCTGCTCAACGCGAACGATGGAGGACGTTCCCGACGTCCGCACGCGCGGAGAAGTTTTCTGGAGAAGTTTCTTGCCCGCGTCGCCTCTTTGGTCCGTACCCGAGATTATTTTCACACTACGATTAGGATTCGCTACAGGACGTGACGGTCGCATGGCCGAAGATCTTCATGACCGGGGGAGAGTGACGACCATGACCAGCGCTCACCAGCGCCTGGGCGAACGCATCAGGGAGTTCCGCGGCAGCCGGGGCGGACGCCGGCCCTGGCCCGCCAGGGCCCCCGGCGGCCGGGCGATCATTCTCACGTGCAGCGACTATCTCGCCATCGCCGAGCATCCCGCGATCGCCGACGCCATGATCGCCAGCCTCCGGTCGGCGGACGGCGCCGCCCCGCTGCACGGCCCGTGCCTGCCCGACGACCACCCGCAGGTCCTCCTCGGCGCCGAGTTCGCCCGGCACATGGGCGCCCGCGCCGGGGTGCTGTGCCCGTCGGGCTGGGCCGCCAACACCGGGCTGCTGCAGGTCGTCGCCGGCCCGGACGTCCCCGTCTACCTGGACGTCCTCGCGCACATGTCGCTGTGGGAGGGCGCGCGCGCCGCCGGCGCCGAACTGGCCTACTTCCGCCACAACGACCTCGCCCACCTGCGCCGCCGGATCGAGGTCGGCGGCTCCGGCGTGATCGTCGTGGACGCCGTCTACAGCACCGACGGCACCGTCGCCCCGCTGCCCGGCCTCGTCGAGATCGCCGAGGAGCGCGACTGCCTCCTGGTCGTGGACGAGTCGCACTCGCTCGGCACGCACGGCAAACGCGGCGAGGGCCTGGTCGCCGCGCTCGGCCTGACCGGACGCGTCGACTTCCGCACCGCCAGCCTGGCCAAGGCGCTGCCCGGACGCGCCGGGCTGATCGCCTGCGACCGTCCCGGCTTCGCCGACTACTTCACCCACACCGCGCTTCCGGCCCTGTTCAGCTCGACGCTCCTCCCGCACGACATCGCGGGCCTGGCGGCGGCGCTGAAGGTCGTCCGGGACGAGAACCGCCGCCGCGACCGGCTGCACGCGGTCACCCGCCGCCTGCGCGCCGGGCTGAAGGAACTGGGCTACGCGCTCGTCGAGTCCGACAGCGCGATCATCGCCCTGGAACGCGGCTCGGAAGCCGACGCGACCCGCCTCCGCGACACCCTGGTAACCCAGGGCATCTACACCGCGGCCCTCTTCCCGCCAACGGCGTCCATGGGCCGCACCCTGGTCCGCCTCTCAGCCCACGCGGCCCTCACCGACAGCGACGCCCGCAGAATCCTCAGTGTGATGGGTGGTCTGGCCAGGGAGGACGACTCCCTGGAACGCTGCTGAGGTTGTCAGGGGCGCAGTTCGTCGGCCAGGGCGGTGGTGAAGGTGTCGACGTCGGATTCGGTGGTGTCGAAGGAGCAGACCCAGCGGACCTCGCCGGTGCGGTCGTTCCAGGTGTAGAAGGGGAAGCGTTTGCGGAGGCGGTCGGCCGCGTCCTTCGGGATGACGGCGAACACCGTGTTCGCGTCCACGGACTGTGTGATCTCCACGCCGGGGACGGTGCGTGCCGCTGACTCCAGGCGGCGGGCCATGGCATTGGCGTGGGTGGCGTTGCGCAGCCACAGGTCGCCGTCCAGGAGCGCGACGAGCTGCGCGGACACGTACCGCATCTTGGACGCCAGCTGCATGCTCGACTTGCGCAGGTAGCTCACCCCGCGCACCGCGTCAGGGTTCAGGACGACGATCGCCTCGCCGAGCAGCAGCCCGTTCTTCGTGCCGCCGAACGACAGCACGTCCACGCCAGCGTCGGTGGTGAGGGCGCGCAGCGGGACGCCGAGCGAGGCGGCGGCGTTGGCGATCCGCGCGCCGTCCATGTGCACCGACAGACCGCGCTCGTGGGCCGCCGCCGCGACCGCCGCGGTCTCCTCCGGCGTGTAGACGGTGCCCAACTCGGTGCTCTGGGTGATCGACACGACGGCGGGCTCGCGCCGCTGGATGTTGCCGAAACCGGTGGCGTGCGCGGCGACCTGGTCGGGTGTCAGCTTGCCGTCCGGCGCCCGGACCGTGACCAGCTTCAGGCCCGCGATCTTCTCGGACGCGCCACACTCGTCGGTGTTGATGTGCGCCGACTCGGGGCAGACGACCGAGCTCCACCGCTCCGACATGGCCTGGAGCGACACGACGTTCGCGCCCGTCCCGTTGAACACCGGGAACACCTCGGCGCGCGCACCGAAACGCCGCCGGACGACCTCGCGGAGCCGGGTGGTGACGGTGTCGTCGCCGTAGGCGGGCTGGTGCCCGTCGTTGACGGCGGCCAGCGCCGCGAGGACGTCCGGATGGACGCTCGCCTGGTTGTCGCTCGCGAAGCCCCGGGTGCCTGTCGTGTGGTCGCTTGGCGTCATGCCTCGATTGTCCAGGACGCACCGTCCTCCAGCCCCCACCCACCGCCATTCAACGGACGAGCTCCGCTCGACGCCGGGTTACGCGGGGCGGTCGGTGATGTTCTGGACCGGGGCGGGCGTCGCGTCGGGAGAAGGTTCGGTGGCTGCGCGGAGGGTCATGCGGGTTCGCATGGCGTCCAGGTCGTCGCCGAGGCGGGCCATGTTGGCCTGGAGGTCGCGCCACAGGCCGGTCCGCTGCTCCAGCTGCGCG
>JBOHBY010000812.1:0-1597 GCA_050698635.1 Spirillospora sp. | reverse complement strand
ACATGGTGGTGCCCGCGGCCCCGTGGGAGTTCCGCGCGGTCGGCCAGTGGTACCGCGACTTCGGCCAGCTCACCGACGACGACGTGATCGCCTGGCTGGACCGTGCGGCGCGGCCTGGGGGCTGACGGGCGGGAGATGGAAAATGGTGTGGCGAGTTTCTATGAAATGGCCACGCCGGGGGCGGTGCTGCGGTAAAAGCGCGGTTCCGTGGAAAGTCGAGACCGTTGTGACGCAGATGTGACGCACATGTGACGAAGCGGTGGGCCCGATCCGGGGGGACCGGGCCCGGACAACGCAAACGGCCCCGCGATGCGGGGCCGTGACGTTTTCTCGGTGGCGTGCCGGGGTTCGCGATGGGAGCGTTCTGGCGACCTGCGTGCGGGCGCGTCGGTCGGCAGGGCCTGCTGGCTACGCGGCGTTGGCGCGGCGCATCCGGCGACGGCGCTCGGACGCGCGCTCGTCTTCGTTCAGACCGCCCCACGTGCCGTACTTCTCGGGCCTGGAGACCGCGTAGTCCAGGCAATCCGTGCGGACGGGGCAGCCCATGCAGATCTGCTTCGCCTTGCGCTCGCGGATCTCCCGCTCGGGCTGACGCTCGCCGTCGGGACCGAAGAAGAGGACGAGGTCTTCCCCCCGGCACGCCGCGGCGTCCTGCCAGCCCCAGCTGGGACGAGGGAGGTTTGCCTGCCGACGTACCTGAGCCATGGAACACCCACCTTGATTGGTTCGAACAATTTCGAGACATGGACGCTCGACATGCTTCGGGTGACATGAGTCAGAAGCGCCGAATGTTCCAACGTCTGGAGTTGCCGCTCTGTTCCCCGCCCGGTTACTCCGGAAACCTGGGGACGTGCGACAGGGAGACCCACGAATGGGGCCTCATGGAGATTACACGAGGGCCGCCTCGTTGAGAAGGGTGAGTTCCCTAACAACATAGGTTTTCAGGTTCTCCTCGCAGTCGGGCCCACATGGGCCGGACTGCTGGACGGCCTCCACGATGATGTGGTAGCGGATTCCTTGTAGTTGAACAACCGCCACCCACTCGGATGTTCCCCTGCCGGGCCGCACGGCGACACCGGTGACGTCGGCCAGCCCGAGCCGTCCCGTGTGCTCCCGGACGAAGTGCTCGGCGGCCTGCGCGGGCTCGGGGGCCCCGGCACGTCCGCGCAGCCGGTCGAGGACGACCTCGCCCCGCAGGTAGGCGGTCGCGGCGGCGGCGGCCTCCGGCTCGCCGAGGTCGCCGTAGCAGAGCCCGTGGGGGAGGCACACCAGGTTGGCGGCGAAGCGGTCGCCGCCGACGTGCGTGGTCTCCCAGACGAGATCGACGAAACGCGCCGTGAGCGCGCGGGCCAGCGGCGCTCCGGTGCGGGCGCAGCAGACGTTGCGGCGCCCGTGCGTGCAGACCAGGAACACCGGGTCGCGCGTCCGCTCCCCGAGGCCCGGCGAGCGTCCGGCGGCGAGCGCGTCCAGGTCGAGGGAGGCCAGCTCGGCGGGGTCGGTGAGTTCGCGGCCCTCGATCCAGGCCTCGTCGCCGCGCGAGAACGCCGCGTAGACCTGGAGCGGCGGGGTGGCGCGGCGGCGTCCGGAACGCCGGATC
>JBOHBY010000811.1:0-19518 GCA_050698635.1 Spirillospora sp. | reverse complement strand
GCTCTCCGCGACGCGCGCCCAGCACGCGTCGGCCTCCTTGTACTCGCCGCGCTGCGCGTGGACGCGGGCGAGCAGGTCCAGCGCCGCCGGGCCGGCGGCCTTGGCGTTGTCGAGTTCGCTCAGGAGACGCAGCGCCGTATCCAGGTCGCCGGCCCGCGCAGCGGAACGGGCCCGGTCCATGGTGAGTTCGGCGCGCAACGCGTCGCTCGCGGTCGTGGTCATGGCTCACTCCACTCCGATGATCTTCTGCCGCTCCTCGGTCGGCATCAGCCGGACGAGCCGTGCGTTGACCCCGTTCAGCGCGTCCACGTCACCGGACGCGATCGCCTGCTCGCCCTCCTGGAACAGGCGCTTGGCCTGCGCGGCGGGCTGGAGCGCGGCCCGCTGCTCGCGGAGCAGGTAGAAGAGTTTGACCGGCCAGTCGGGCGTCCGCCGTTCCAGGTGGATGAGGAACTCGGTGGCGCGCTCCAGCTGCTTGCCGATGGCGACGGGGTCCTGCGAGGCGATCGCGTCGTCGGCCCGGCGCCGCATGTCGGACAGCTCCTTGCGGTCCGCGGGGGTGCCGTGGCGGTTGACGAGCTGGGCGGCCTCGTCCAGCACCTCGCGCAGCTGGCCGATCAGGTCGGGCAGGTCGGTGGCCTCCTCGATCTCGTCCATGTCGACCTCGAGGTTGCGCAGCCGCTCCTCGGCCGCGGCGGCGGCGCCGGGGTCCATCCGCGCCAGCCGCGCCTGCTCGCGCGCCGCCTCGATCCCGTTCTCCTCGTCGATCTGCGCGAGGCGGCGGTCGGCGGCGGGCGATCCCGCGCCCCGGGCCGAACCGCGCAGGCCGTCCAGCCGCGACTCGGCCGCGCGCAGCCGCGACTCCAGCTCCTCGGCGGAGGCGGCGCGGATGTTCTCCATGTCGATCTCCACCTCGAACTGCGCCTGCACCAGCGGGACGTCCGCGACGGCGGTGAGCAGGTTGGAGCTGTCGACCTCGAACGTCACCTCGATCTCGGTGCCCGCGGGCAGGTCGAGCCGGACGTCCTCGGGCCGGATCTCCACCATCCCCACCCGCCGGTTGCGGTCGCCGCGCGGGCTCTCACCCTGCACGACCGGGATGCGGATCACCGATTCGGTGTCGGAGCGGCGTAGGGCGTCGGTCGTCCTGAACACCTCGCGGACCCGCGTCGGCACCGTCGCGCCCTTGCGCACCAGCGGGGCGAACGCGCGGTCGGCGAGCTGGATGCCGAGCGAGCTGGTGAGCGTGACGCCCGGCGCCTCCTCGGTCCGGTGTGTGATCGTGAGCGTGTCGGGCGAGAGCTTCTGGCGCGCGCCGGTGCCGTCGAGGAGTTCGAGGGAGAACCTGGACGTGGCGCGCTCGTCGATGTCCACCTCGGCGATGAACGAGCCCTTGGCGGACGGTGCGATGCGCGGCGTGCGGAACGGCGGCTGGGCGTGCGGGTTGTCGAGTACCACCGAATAGGTCGTCCAGTCGACCTTTCTGGCGCTGTGCAGTTCTCCGGCGACGGTCGGGCGGGTGGTGGTGACGACCGGCTGGTAGGCGAGGGTGACGGTGAACTCGCCGGGCGCCGGTTCGCGCTTGGCCACCGGACGGCGGATCGTGCTGGCGAGGATCGCGGCGCCGCGCGCGACGACGGTCGTCGGGTCGACGCTGAAGTCGAGCTCGATGCCGAGCCCGTGCCGCCGGTCCGCGAGGCGCTCGCGCAGGCCGGGCATCAGCGTGACGCCGCCGACCAGCACCAGGCGGTCGATGTCGTCGGGCGACAGGCCGCCCTCCTTGAGCGACTTGCGGGACAGGTTGACGGCCTGCGTGTACAGCGGCTCGGCGAGGTCGTCGACCTCGCCGCGGCTGATCGTGTGCGTGAGTGTGTGCTCGCGGCCGTCCTCGTCCTTGAGCTCGGCCATGACCAGCGCGGTGTCGGACCGGGAGAGCGCGATCTTGGCGTCCTCGGCGGCGCGCTTGAGCCGGGCGAAGTTGGTCTTCCAGCGCGGGTTGTCGCGGCGGAAGTCCGTCCAGCCGAGCTGGCGGCTCACCTCGGGCGCCAGCAGCCGCTCCGCGATCGCCCAGTCGATCAGCTTGCCGCCCAGGTAGGGGTCACCGGAGTGGTTGACGACGCGCATGTCGCCGTCGTGCTTGCTGACCACGGCGGCGTCGAACGTCCCGCCGCCGAAGTCGAACACCATCCAGTAACTCTGGTCGGACGACTCGGTGAACCCGTAGGCGACGGCGGCGGCCGTGGGCTCCTGGACGAGCGGGCACGTTTTCAGCCCCGCCAGTTCCGCCGCTTTCTTCGTCGCGTTGTTCTGGTTCAGCGTGAACGCCGCCGGGACCGTGATGACCGCCGCGTCGGGCGCGCCGCCATAAACGTGCGCGACGTCGCCGCGCAGCGATTTCAGCACTTCCGCCGACAGTTCCGGCGGGCTGAGCGATATTCCGGCCTTGGCGAACGTCCGGCCCGCGTCGGCCTGGCCCATTTCCTGCTTGAATTCGGCCGCGCAGTTCTCCGGAACGGTCTCCATCTTGTCGCGCGCGGCGCGGCCCACCTGGACCACGCCCCGGCTCGGGATCCACACCGCCGACGGTGTGGTGTCCCAGCCGTCGTTGTTCTTGATCATCATGGTGCTGCCGTCCGGCTCGGCGATCGCGACGGCGCTGTTGGTGGTGCCGAGGTCGATGCCGAAGTCGATGGTCTCTCTCGTGCTCATGACCGTCCCTGGGGGTCTGCGGTGTCCGGGGTGCTCGGGGCCGGGGTGCTCGGGGTGTCCGCGGGCTCGGTGGTGGGCGGGCGGCCGACGATCACCTCGCCGATCTGGATGCGCCGGTCGTGGAGGTAGATCGTCGGGCGCATGGTCTGGACGACGGTCTCCGACGCCAGCGTCCGGTGCTCCTCGAAGCCCAGCGCCGTCAGCGAACGGCCCGGGTGGTAGGCGTCGCCGTCGTGGCCCTGGATCCGGAGACCCGCCCTGGCCAGCGACTCGTCGCACTTGAGCAGCCAGCGGCCCGCGTCCCGGGCCTCCTTGGGCAGGCGCCTGCCGTCCTCGCCCGGTTGGGCAAGTTTGCGGCGCGCGCTGAACAGGTTGGACGCGGCGTCCGCCAGCGCCTTCTCGTCGAGCCCGTCGAGCGCCTTCTCCGTTTCCTCCAGCGCCGCGAGCACGTTCTCCAGGCGGGCGTAGCGCCCGTCGTCCCACCCTGGCGGGCCGATGCGGAACGCCCGGTGGTGGCGGCGTTGCCGCAGGTTCGCTCGCAGGGAAGCCAGCGGGCTTCTCACATGATCACCCCTCGTCTCCAGAGGGCCAGCTTGGACAGGTACCGATCCCGGACGGAGGGGTCGAGCTCCATCGCCCGCTCCATGAGCGCGGTCGCCTCCGGCAGGCCGTCCGGGTGCAGCGCGCGTTCCAGCGCGTTCTTGGCCAGCTCGCGGGCGTCCTCGTCCGGTCCCCTTGCCCGGCGTGTCGGTGATGCCGGACGGGCGGGCCGGCCTTCCCACGCGCGCAGCATGTCGACGAGCGCGCCCGCGTCGGCGGGACGGTCGCCGGGTTCGAGCCGGAGTGTGGCCAGGACGATCCGGTCGAGCTCGGCGTCCACGTCGTCGTTGAACCGGCTCGGCGGCAGCAGCGTCCGGCCGAACCGGGCGAGGGAGAAGGACGAGAGGGCGTGCGGGTCCTCGTACGGGAAATGGTTGGTGAGCAGGACGTACGCGATCGTCCCGACGGAGTACACATCGCTGGCGCACGAGTAGCCCTGGTACCGCATCACCTCGGGCGCCATGAACGCGTACGTGCCCTGCGCGCTCGCCAGCATCGTGATCGGGTCGGTGCGCTTGGCGAGCCCGAAGTCGCTGATCCGCACCCGCGGGCGCCCGTCGGCGCCGGTGTCGTAGCCGACCAGTACGTTGGCCAGCGTCAGGTCGCGGTGCACGATCGGCGGCGTCCGGCCGTGCGCGGCCGAGAGCCCGTCGGCGATCTGCTCGATCACCTCGACCGCGATGTCGACGGGCACTCCGGGACGATGCGAGTAGAGCAACTGCTCCAGGCTGCCGCCCGAGACGTACTCCATGGTGAAGTAGCCGCGCAGGCCCTCCGGGGTCTGCACGGTGTTCGCGTCGAACAGCCGGACGATGTGCGGATGCCCCAGTGTCGACAGCAGGCGCGCCTCGCCCAGCAGCTCCCGTGTCTTGTCCAGCGACGCGACCCGCTTGAACACCTTCATGGCCTGAAGGCCCAGGTAGTCGTGCCGCACCCGGTGCACCTCGGCGAAGGCGCCCTCGCCGAGCAGCCGGTCGACGACCAGCGTGTCGCTGATCCGGTCGCCGCTGGACAGCAGCGTCATGTCCGGCCCTCCTCCTCGTCGCCGTAGTCGACGACGATGAGCGAGACGTCGTCGGCCGAGCCGCCGTCGGACGCCGCGTCCACCAGCCGCCTGCTCACCTCGTCGACGGGCTCCGCCGAGGCGAGCAGGCCGGCCAGGACGGCGTCGTCCACATGCCCGGTGAGCCCGTCGGTGCAGAGCAGCAGCCGGTCACCGGGCGCCAGGTCGTGGACGGAGACACCCGGGATCGCCGGGGCGGACATGCCCATGTAGCGGGTGAGCCGCCCGTCCTCGGAATGGTCGTCGGTCAGCCGGGTCAGCTCGCGGCCGCGGACGAGATAGATGCGGCTGTCGCCGAGATGCACCGCCAGCGCGCGGCCGCCGTGGATCAGCAGCAGCGCGGTGGCGGCGCCGGTCGTCCCCGGGCCGTGCCGTGCCGAGCGCCGGACCCGTTCGCTGAGCTCGGACGCAGCGGCCTGCACCGCGACCCGCGCCGTCGGCCCGGTCAGCGTCGTCACGCAGGCGTGGATCCTGCCGGGCAGCTCGTCGACCACGGTCTGCGCGGTCGCCGCCGCGTCGGCGCCACCGCCCATTCCGTCGGCGACGATGAAGATGCCCCGCTCGGTGCTCGTGGCGAGCCGGTCCTGGTTGGCGGCGTGCAGCCGTCCGGGCCGGCTGCGCGCGGCGAAGGAGATCACGCGGGCCCCTCTCGCGGCGGGCCCGAGCTGACGTTGAGGCGGTAGCCGATGCCGGTGACCGTCTCCAGGATGCAGGGCGAGGACGGGGTCGCCTCGACGCGCAGCCGCACCGCGCGGACCACGCCGGCGAGGTCCTGCCGGGTGTAGGAGCGGTGCGCCGGCCACTCCTCGCGCGGTCCCCACAGCGCGCTGATCAGCTCGGCGTGGTCGCAGGCCACGGCGGCGCCGCCGCTGGTGCGCCCGGCCATGTAGCGCAGCAGCTGGTGGCCCTGCGGGCGCAGCCCCTTGACCAGGGTCTCGCCGTCGGCGTCGCACCGGTAGGCCCGTGCGCCCACCCAGTCGTAGCGCAGGTACGGCCCGAGCGGCAGGACGTCGGCCGGCGGCTCGAACGGGGCGGGCTGCGTGGTGTGCGGGTCGAGGAACGTCAGCTCCCAGTACTGCGGGTCGCCGTCCGCGCTCATGTCGCCGAGGATGAGGATCACGTCGCGGTGCTGGAGCCGTTTGCGTCCCTCCATGCGCTCGGTCTGGCCGCCGTGGCGCAGCAGGGTCCCGTTGACGCTGGCGTTGTCGGTCACCGACCACATCCCGCCGGAGAGGTCCAGCGTGCAGTGCAGCCTCCCGACCCAGCGCTGCGGATCCGGTTCGAGGGCGATGTCCGGCTCGTGTTCGGGGGCGCGCCGTCCGATCGTGACGGGGCCGGTCTCCAGCTCGACACCGCTCGTCACCCCGGCGGGCGAGGTGATCCGCAACGCCGCTGATCTCTCCACGCTCATTCCTCGCTGGGTCGTCGTTGGAGTGCGCACGCCGCTAACCCGTGATCAGCTGATCGTCGGGGCGGCGCTGCAAGCAGGTCGCGTACAGGGACTTCTTCTTGCTGAAATGCGGCTTGCCGGGCCACAAGGACAGGACGCTGAGGTCTGCCGACGACGGCCCTTTGTCGAGCTTCGCGCAGGCGGACTGCGCCTTCGCGACAACCGCCGCCTGGCCAGGCCATCGCGCCCCGAACGGATACAGCACCTCGTATCCGAGGATTCGCGCCCAGTGCGGCTGCCCGCAGTCGATCACCTGGACGTCGCGCCAGCCGTCATCGGCGGTCGGACGCGATTTGACGCAGGTGCCCGAAGGGGCGTTGAAACGGATCTCGTCCGAGGTCACGCTCATCCGGGCCGGCTGGCTCGGCGGCGGGTCCGCCGGGAAACGGGACATCCGCCCCCCTTGGATGTTCCGTCCGTCCCGGCGGAAGGTCACGCAGGTCGTGTAGTTCTCGAATGTCTTGTTGCCGCCGCTGTTCCAGTCCTTGGCGGTCGGCAGGCGGTAGGTGACGAGAAAGCCGGAGGGCAGCCGCTGATGCTCCCGCATCCGGCCGCACACGAACCGTGCCAGCGCTTCGGTCTGGTCTGCCCCTGGGTAAGGAGAGGGGGTCCCCGCCAATGGCGCATAACCCAGAACCTCGCCCCAGTGGTCCTTGTCGCACGGGACGACCGGCACCCGATTATCGGCCTCCCACCCTTTCCTGGTCGAAATGCACGCCTTCGGCTTGGCGTTCTCGCTGATGCGCGCGGACCAGAGCATGGCGGTTTCCGGGGAGTCGTCGTCGACGAGGTTCTTGATCAGCGTGAAGGCGAGGAAGACCACCACCCCGACCGCGATGAGCTTGACGAGCTCACCGAACCCGCTGCGCCGCGCCCCGCCGCGCGGGGTGTGCGGACGCTGCCGGGACGGACGCGTGGACGGCGGACGCGTGGACGGCGGACGCGTGGACGGACGCGACCCCACGGTCGCCGCACGACCGGTCTTCCGCCACGAGGGCCGCCGCCCGCTGTCGATCTGGTCGAGCATGTGGTCGATGACGCTCACCCCGGCCGCGCCGCCGAGCCTGCGCCGCAGGAAGCGCAGGTAGCGCCGCGCGCCGGCGAGCCTGCCACGCGTGACCAGGCGCTGGGCCGTCCGCTCGACCTGGTCCAGCACGTCGAAGAGCTTCTTGATCTCGGCGAGGTTCGTCCTGATGGCGCGGCGTCCCTCGGGGTCGGCGACGACGTCGAGCGCGAGCTCCAGCCCCTCGATGATCGCCCGTTCGTTCAGCCCGCCGGGCTCCTCCAGCAACTCGTTCGCGGCGTTGTTGAGCACCACGGAGGTCTCGTCGTGCGCGGCGGCCGTCTGGCGGCCCGACGGCTGGAGCCCTTTCAGGCGCCGCAGCACGGGCAGAACCTCGCGCCGCACCGCGCCGGGCGTCTTCGCCGGGTCGTCGGACTCGGCGAGCCGTTCGAGCTCCTTGCGAACGGTCTCCAGCATCGACGCCGCGAGGTTCTCGATCTCGTCGTCGACGATGTGCCCCGGCGCCGGCCAGCCACGGGCGATCTCGGCGAGAGCGGCCGGGTCGTCGGCCTCACCGGCCAGCTGTAGCACCGGCTTCACCAGCGCGGCCGCGAGCCCCTCACGGAACAGGCGCTCGATCTCGGACGCGTCCAGCCGCCGGTCCCCCAGCCTGCCGGCACGCTCCTGGACGTGCTGAAGATAAGCGTCGTCGCGCAACACCTGCCCCCAGGAGAGGGCGGCCATGCGCCACACGGCCCCCGCGCCCTTCCCCGGGGACCCGGCCTCAAGCTCCAGCGCCTCGGCGTGCCGGCGGACGGCGGCGTCGTGGGTCTTGTGCAGAGAGGCCGGGCAGGAACAGGTCGCCTCCGGCGAGTCCCACAGCCAGAACACCTCGTGGACGAGCCTGCGCCGGTCGTCGCGGACGAGCCCGAACGCGGCCCGCACGTCGTCGGCGTCCCCGCCGACGCCCAGGTCGGCGAGCATCTCGGGATCGATCGAGATGACGCTCTCGACCTGCTGCTGGCGCCGTCGCATGTCCGCCGGGCTCGCCGCGGTCGGCAGCCCGATGACACGGAACGCGTTGCGCCGGTAAAGGTCGGGACCCGCGATGTCGCGGAGCTCGGCGGCCATCGCGTCGCCCCGATCCCCCGATCTCTCCATTCGTCACCTCACATGCGTTCAGCGGGTGCGTGCGAGCCACCCCGACTCACGCACCGAGCTTCGCGAATCGGCAGCGGAGATCCCATGGAAGACATATGGAACCTGGGTGACCGTGATGAAGAGTCTTGACCGTTTGCACGAAATGTAAGGTCAGCTGGCCACAAGGTGCCAGGAAATGGGTCCGGACGTGGCATCCGGCCCGTCCGAACCTTTCTCACATCGGCATTGGTGATCACAAAGCCCGCACCGCTCTCCCTGGGCGTCTCGCGCACCGAACGGAAGAACGTTAAATCCGAACCCGCGGGAGGGGTCCCTTCGCCGGGGTGGCGCTCAGAGGCCACCCCGACGGACGGGGAACGCCGGCTACAAGGACGGGGGCCGCGCCCTTAAGAACGTTCCCACCTCATCGTTCAACGGAGGATGGAGTAGCGGCGGACGATCGGGAGGCGCGCCCAGGCCCGTCCGAAGCCGAACGTGGTCCCGGCGTCGGCGAGCGCGACCGCGACGATCATCGCGGCGTAGATCCAGTGCTCGTCCATGAAGGGGTTGTTGTCGGGCCACAGGGACCCGGCCCACAGCATGGCCATCAGGATCGTTCCACCGATCGCGGCCAGGCGGAGTCCGATGCCGAGCAGGAGCGCGATACCGAGGCCGCTGAGCCCGAACATGAACAGGGCGTCGACCCAGAACTTTCCGGCCATCGCATGGAACATCTCCTTGAACGGGCCGTCGGCGCGGCTGAGGAAGCCCTTGGCCGGCGACGCGCCCGACAGCCAGCCGCTGTCGCTGCCCTTGTCAATGCCGAAGAGCTTGTCGAGGAAGGCCCAGATGAAGATCCAGCTGAGGAAGAGACGTCCGGCGGCGAGCGCGTAGCGGGCCGGATGCTCGGAGGCCAGGGTGGAGGTGGGCCGCAGACGGGTGTCGAGGGACATGGCGGTTCCTTGGTGCGGGGGGAGCTAGAACGAGCCAATCAATAGGCAAGTTTCCTTGTAGTTGTCTTTTGAATCAAGTAGACCAGTGCCCCTGTTTGGCCCCCTGACCTCGCCCTTCGACAGGCATTGTCACGTGACCATTGAGAAGGCACGCACGGTCAAATGAAGTTCACTGCCTGTCATGTACGCCAGGCCCACCGAACGCCAGAGTTGGTCCCAGCGGGAACGGGACCGGCGGCACAGCACTCCCCGCCGGGCCCCACCCGAAGAGATCGACAGGGGGAATCCATGAGAACACTGTCACGTGCGGCGATGGGCCTGACGGCCACCGCACTCGCCATCGGCGCCACCCTCGGCACCACCGGCACCCTCGGCACCACCGGCACCACCGGCACGGCCCGCGCCGACGGACCCACCGACCCGGCGATCGTGCGATCGATCCAGGCCCAGCCCTGGCCCGACCTGAAGACCGGCGACCGCGGCTACCGGGTGGCGGCCGTCCGGTGCTTCCTGACCCAGTGGCGCTTCTTCAACGGCTGCGCCCCCGAGGCTGCGGGCGGCGACGAGTTCACGCCGGCGTTCGCCGAGGCGGTCAAGGCCTACCAACGCGCAAGGGGCCTGGACCCCACCGGAACCATCGACGCCGCGACCTGGGAAAGGATCAAGCGCGACTTCGGCGTCCTGGAGCTGAACGACAAGCGCGGCAACCAGATCAAGGGCGCCCAGCACACGCTGAAGGTCCTGCTCAAACGTCCCAGCCTCAAGGTCGACGGCAATTACGGCCCCGACACCGACAAGGCCGTACGCGCCTTCCAGAAGATCAAGAAGATCGGGGTCGACGGCGACTTCGGCCCGCTCACCTTCCAAGCGGCCTACGCAAGCTAGCCCAGAGGCCGGCGGCCCTCCCCGGCCGCCGGCCTCGTGGCAGGTCCGTGGCAGGTTCGTCGCAGGTTCGTGGCAGGTCACCACGGTGGCCATGGTGGGCCAGATGAGGAGTTGAGGCGCTGGAACCGTGCATGCTGGGTGCCCTTGTCCGGGTGCCCAGTATGCGGGGAGCGTCATTCGCGAATGGCCATCAGTTTCGAAAAGGTTCGGTCGGCCGCACCAGGCTTGATCGATCTCTACAAGGCGGCGAAGGTCAACCTCGACAAGCGAGGGCTCGGGGGTGAGCGAGCGGCCGTCTATCTGGTGCTCGACCGATCCGGTTCGATGCGCCGGTACTACAAGGACGGGACCGTCCAGCATCTGGCGGAGCAGGCCCTCGCGCTCTCGGCCCACCTGGACGACGACGGCGTGGTGCCGGTGGTGTTCTTCGACAAGGTCGCACATCCGGTGGTGGAGGTCGGACTGACGCGCTACCAGGGGCGGATCAACGAGGAGCACGAAAGGCTCGGGCACATGGGGACGACGAACTACGCCGCGGCGATGCAGGCGGTCGTCGACCATTACCGGGCGGCCGCACCGACGGCACCGGCGTTCGTCATCTTTCAGACGGACGGGTCGCCGGACTCACGGACGGCGGCGGAGAAGATTCTGTGCGACTCGTCGACCCTCCCCATTTTCTGGCAGTTCATCGGCTTCGGGGACGACGAGTTCAGGTTCCTCCGCAAGCTCGACGACCTTCCGGTCCCGCGCAAGCGAGCGGTGGACAATGCGGGCTTCTTCCCTGCCGGGTCCGATCCGCGCGGCATCGACGATGCCGACCTCTACCGCTCCCTGATGGACGAGTTCCCGGCCTGGCTGGACGCCGTCCGCGCGGGCGGCATTCTTCCCTGACTCGAACCGGCGCGGAGTCGACTACCGGGGGGCTCTCAGGTTGCGTTCATGGAGTCTTGAGGATTGAACTGTAAACAGTCCCGCATGGATGTGACGCGTCGCGGGTTTCTGGTGTCGGGGCTGGTCGGAGGGGTGGGGGCGGCCGCGCTGCTCAGTGGGGCGGCATCGCGGCGGCCCGTTGTCGTGGGGCCTGAGGCGGAGGACGGTGGCGGGTACGTCACCCTGCCGGGGGTCCGGCGGCCGGAGATGAAGGCGCGGCGACTCGGGGCCACGGCGTCCGGGCTGCTGTTCCTCGCGCCGTTCCGCGGGACGGACGCCGCCGACGCCATGATCGTGGACGACCGCGGCGAGCCCGTCTGGATCTACCGCTCTGAGCGGCTGGTCACGGACGTGCGGGTGCAGACGTATCGGGGCGAGCCCGTGCTGACGTACTGGGAGGGCGACCGCAGGACCGGCGGGTATGGGGACGGGGTCGGCGTCGTCCTCGGCGAGGACTACACACGCGTCGCCGAGGTGCGGGCCGGGGAAGGCGTCTCGGGCGACCTGCACGAGTTCGTCCTCACCGACCGCGGCACGGCGCTGATCATCGCGTATCCGGAGGTCGAGGCCGACATGCGGGCGGTGGGCGGGCCCCGGAAGGGCCGCGTGCTGGACGGACGCGTCCAGGAGATCGACATCACGACGGGCCGGGTGCTGCTCGACTGGAGCGCCCTGGAGCATCTGGGCATCGAGGAGACCCGGACGCCGGTGGCGAAGAACGCGGACGGCAGTGCGGGGAAGCCGTTCGACCCGATTCATGTGAACTCCGTCCAGGACGACGGGGACACGCTGCTGCTGTCCGCGCGCAACACCTGCGCGCTCTACTCGCTCGACCGGCGGACCGGCGCGGTCCGGTGGCGGCTCGGCGGGAAGCGCAGCGACTTCACGTTCGGCGCGCACGCGGAGTTCGCCTGGCAGCACGACGCCCGCCGCGCGCCGGACAGAACTGTCACATTGTTCGACAATCACATCGCTGTTGTGGGGGACGGTCCTTCACGGGGGCTGGTCCTGGAGGTCGACGAGGCGGCGCGGCATGTGTCGCTTGTGCGTGAGCTCAGCGACGGCGCGACGTATGGGCAGTTCATGGGGAATGTTCAAATGCTGCCGGAGGGGAGCGCGCTGGTGGGATGGGGTTCCACTCCGGCGGTCACCGAGTTCGCCGCCGACGGGACGCCCGTTCTGGAGATCACAGGCGTTGGGGACGGGTCGTACCGGGCTTATCGGGCGCCGTGGTCGGGGCGTCCGGCTGCTCGTCCGGCTGTGGCGGTGACCGTGCTCGATGCGAACTGGATGCGGGTTCATGTGAGCTGGAACGGTGCAACGGGGGTGGCGGGCTGGCGGTTCTTGACCGGGTCTGTCCCGTCGCGGCTGGCGGTGGCGCGGACCGTCCGGCGGGCCGGTTTCGAGACGGGCATGACCGTCCGGAGGGCACCCCACGTCGTCGCCGAGGCGCTCGGCGCGGACGGCGCGGCGCTTGCCCGCTCCGACTTCGCGGCCGGAGCGGTCGTTGAGGAATTGGGGCGTCGAGCGGAGCTCGTCCTTTGAATGGCGGTGGGCGGGGGCTGGAGGACGGTCAGTCTTCCTTGGGTGGTTCGTTGAGGGTGCGGTAGCGGTCGAGGATGCGTTCCAGTTCGCGGCGGTCGCGTTTGGTGGGGCGGCCTGCTCCGCGCTCGCGGCGGCCGATCGGGATGAGCGCCTCGCGCGGCGGCGGGGGCGGGCTCTTGTCGATGAGGCATTCCTGCGCGACGGGCGCGCTGACGCGCTTGCGGATGATCCGCTGCACGACGACGATGCGTTCTCGTCCGTCATGGCGGAGCCGGATCTCGTCGCCGGGCTTCACGGACGTGGACGGCTTGGCGCGCTCGTCGTTCACGCGGACATGGCCCGCACGGCAGGCGGTCGTCGCCATCGCGCGGGTCTTCAGCAGGCGCACGGACCAGATCCACAGATCGACCCGCACCGTCCCCTCATCGCCCATCTGTCCATGATGTCACCTGGGGCGCGGGGGCGCGGTTGGCGTCCCCGGGGGGGGACGGCGACGGCCCGGCGGGCGACCGCGCGGTGCGGCGCCGAGCCGATAGTGCCGGCGTACCGGCGGTCGTGGATCGCCTCCCAGTCGCTGATCAGGAACCCGTCGAACCCGATCTTCTGTTTCAGGACGCCGGTCAGCAGCTCCTTGCTCGCGCTCATCTTCACTGGGTTGCCGACGCCGTCCCCCGTCCAGTCGATGCCGGTCTCCATCTGGGTGACGAGCGCTTCGTGATCTGGTCGCGGTCGCCGTCGATGGCGGCGCGTTCGGCCTGGGTCATCTGGCCGACCTTCTCCTGCGTGGTCATGCGGGCCGAGCAGGTCGTCGACGATCTGCGGCACGGGCGCGGCCGTCCTACGCGCGACCGGCCGTTCGACGCGGGGGCCTGGACGGGCGCCCGGCCGAGCCGGCGGGTGAAACGGCCGGCCAGGCGCGCCGTCATCCAGGATGGCGCGGGCGGAGTGGATGGGCCGGGCGGCGGCCCGTGGTGCGGGTCACTTGGACGGACCGCCGCGCTCGCCGCGTCCGGGGCCCCGCTCGGTTCCGGCGGACTCGTCGCGGGTGACCTCGACGCGCTCCTTGCGCAGTTCTCCGCGGACGGTCTGCTCGTCCTGCACCCGCTCGGTCCGGACCCGGACGCGCTCGACGGGCACGGTCTCCTTGGCGATGACCGGCCGCTCCTCGTAGAGGATGATCTCCAGGTCGTCCTCGGAGATGGTCAGGTCGCCGCTCGGCCGCCCGTCCATGATGGGCTCACGGTCGATCTTGATCTCCTCGTGCGAGACGGGGATCGTGCGCTCTACCAGCTCGGTCTCGATCCACTTGTGGACGTGGACGCGGCCCGACTCGTGCCGTTCGGTGCTGATGTGCATCTGCTCCTCGGACCGGGTCAGCTCGGCCATCGGAGCCTCCGCGCCCTCGCGCGGCGACTGCTGCGGCATCGGCTTCTCGCTGTCCCGCTCGCCGCCCCGGTCGCGTTTGCCCTTCTCCGGGCGGACAGCCATACCGGCCGCACCCGCCATACCGCCCGTGCCGGCCGCACCCGCCATGCCCGCCGAACCCGAGCCGGAGCCCGAGCCGGAGCCCGAGGCGCTCGGCGTGCCGGAGCGGTCCTGCGAGCCGGACATGTCGGCCTCGGCGCTGCCCTTGCCCTCGGCGCCGGAGGACATGTCGCGGTCTTCGGCCTTGCCCTGCGAGGTGTCCGCGTCACCGCCGGTGCGGCGGCCGGCCGGGGGGCGCACGCCGTAGTGACGGTAGAGGTCGACGATCTGGGCGTGCGACAGGTGTTCGTCCGCGTCCACGTTCGGAGCGCCCTTGATGGTCTCCTTGTCGTAGGGGACCTGCAGCATGTCCTGGCTCTTGTTCGCCCCGGACAGCGGGACGAAGCTCTCCCGCATCCCGAACCAGCCGGTGTGCACGGTCACCCATTCGGGGGCGCCGGAGTCGTCGTTGAGGTAGACCTGCTTGATCGTGCCGACCTTCGTCCCGTTGGCGTCGGTCACGCTCATCCCCATCAGTTCCCGCACCTGTGTCTGCGTCTGCACGTTGAACACCTCTGCTTCCCTGGACGCTGCCGGACGGCGGGGGGTGAGGGGAAGGCGTGCCCGCCACTCGGTAGCGGTGATTGATCCCGAGTTGCCGGATTACTCCCTGCGTTTCCGTGCAGACCATCGATAAACACGTTTACCAGATTATTGTTGCCGGTTGACCGAAGACTTACGCGACCCCGCCGAGCCCCACCTCCGGCTTTTCTTGGGAAAAATGCGCCTTTGTTGGCGGTTCGCTCATGACACCATTCACAAGATGGTGATCATTTTAGTGAACGGCGGTTTCGCTTTTCCGGGCTCGCGCAAGACTGCGGAGGGACGCTCCCACACATCGGAGAACTGATATGCACGGATTCTCACGCGCCGCCCGGGCCGGGGTGGTCGTGGTGCCGGCCGCGCTTTCCGCCGCCTTCGTCTGCACCATGACGTCCTGGGCGGACACCACCACGACGGGGACCGCCGGGACGGGGACCGCCGGGACGGGGACCGCGGCGGCCGTCCGGCATGCGCCCGCGTGGTGCAAGCCCGGCGGGACGCTGTCCGCCCGCGCGATGCCGCAGAAGGTCAGGATCGCCGACTGCGACCTGCGCGGCCGGACCGTCCGCGGTGCGAACGGGCTCGCCGCCGTCGTCCCCGCCGACGGGACTTCCCTGGTAGCGCACTCGCTGCGCGCCAGCGGAGCCACCGGGATGCGCATCCGGGTCGACGACCGCGCCGGCGAGGTCACGATCACCACGCTCGGTGGCCGGGTGCCGGAGGGCAGGCCCCGCGCGTCCCGGGCGCCGACGGACCCGTGCGGCGACGGCACCCATCGCCTCGAACCGAGCAAATGGCCCAAGGGCGGCACCGTCGAATGGCGTTATCACCCGGGGACGACCGGGCAGCCGAGATCTGGTGTGGCCAAGGGCGTGTCCAACATGGTGCTCGCCAATACCGACTGCAACGGTGAACGCCGGTTCACGCCGCCACCGGACGTCCACGAACGCTATTCCGGGGTGTCGGGCAACGGCCCCAACGTGACCGCCGAAGCGTCCTGCGACGACCGCGACCGGGTGAACACGTTCGGCTGGAAGTCCATGACCGGCGCGGAAAGCGACGTCCTGGCGGCGACCTGCATCTGGTTCCGGGGGACGACGACCGTCGAGACGGACATGGCGTTGCAGGAGCACGCGAAGAACTGGTGGACGTCCGGGACCTGCACCGCCGGAAGCTATTCCGTCGAGGCGGTCGCGACGCACGAGGCGGGTCACGTCCTCGGCCTGGCGCACGTCGAGGGCGCGGACCACTCCAACCTCACGATGGCGCCGTCCGTCACGTCCTGCGACAACGCCCCCGCCACGCTGGGCAAAGGCGACCACGCCGGCCTTATCGCCCTGTACGGCGGACGCTGACGCGCGATCACCACGAACGTGTGCGGTGGAGGACGCTGAGCCTGAAGGTGCGGGGCTCAGCGTCCTGTCCGTTCCGGTCAGGTGCCGCGCTTCGACTTGTGCTCGCGTTTGCCGATGACGACGAGGCGCCGCCGGTCCGAGCCCTTCGGGGTGCAGGTGATGAGCGTGATGTACTCGCCGTCCGGGGCGCTGCCCGGCTCGAACGGGACCGGCTCCAGGACCCGCCGGTCCCGAGGCTTGATCACGTGCTTGCCCCGCACCTTGTAGACGTAGGATGTCCGGCCGACGCGCAGGACGACACGGTCGCCGCGCCGCATCCGGTCGAGCTTGTTGAACGGGTGGAGCCAGGTGGTCCGGTGCCCGAGCAGGACCGTGTTGCCCTCGTGTCCCGGCGTGGCCGTCCCCGGGAAGTGCCCGACGCCGCGCCGCAGCACCGCCTCGCTGACCCCCTCCCTGACCACGGACTTCAGGCCCATCCGCTTGATGTTCAGGTGCCCGATCACCGTGCCTTTCCGCGGGCGCGCCGCCGCGGACGCGGCCACCGCGTGCACGTTCGCCCGTGTCGCGACGTTCGACCGTGTCGCGACGTTCGCCCGTGTCGCCGCGTGCGCCTGCGGGACGCCCATCACGGGCAGGCCGCAGCAGACGGCGAGGACCGCCGCGGAGACCGCCTTCCGACCGATCATGGGTTCACTTCCCTAGCTTCCGGCTTCTGGTTATGGGTCATGGGTTACGCAAAGGGAAGGGGCGGCACGTCTGCCGCCCCCACCCGCACGTCACCGGCCACGGATCGTCACCCGCGCCGATGCCGGTTCAGCTCAGTCCAGTTCGGTTCAGCTCAGTTCGGTTCAGCTCTTCGGTTCTGCTCTTCGGTTCGGTTCGGCTCGGCTCGGCCCCAGGTCACTTCAGGACCGGGGAGCCGACCTTGACGGGCACCCCGTTCTCCGTCGACAGCTTCGGGCCGAGCTGCCCCGGCTTCACGTCCACCCCGGGAATCTTGACGGACCGCTTGAGGCCGTCGATGAACCGCTGCACGACCGGCAGGCGGTCCGCCTTCCGGTAGTCGGTGGTCGTGGTGCTGGAGGCGGACGGTCCCGCCATCCGGTAGTTGGACGGGGCCGACTGCGCCGCCCCGTACTTGGACGTGGCGGCCGACTGCGCCGCCCGGTACTTGGCGGCGGCCGCCTTCTCCGCCTTCTGCGTCTTCTGGTCGTCGCGCGCCCGCATGGTCGACGGCAGCTTCTTCTTCCCGGCGGCGGGACGGTGCTTGGACGGCTTGTACACCTTCTTCTTCGGCGGCGTCCGCAGCGTGGGCGGCAGCGGCTCGTCGGGCTTGCCGACCGACGCGCCGCCCTTGCACTGCGCCTCCGCCAGGCCGAGCACCGCGATCGCGTTGCCGCACACGTTGACCGGAATGCTGATCGGCGCGTACACCTGGTTGCCGCCCAGGATGCTGAAATTGCCCGAGGTCTTCATCTTCGGGTCGCCGTGCGCCTTGCGTTCGACGGACGCGCCGCCCTTGCACTGCGCCTTCGCCAGCCCCAGGACCGCGACGGAGTTGCCGCACACGTTGATCGGGACACTGATCGGCGCGTACACCTGGTTGCCGCCCAGAATGCTGAAGTTCCCGGCGGTCTGCATGCCGCCGCCGTGCCCGCCGCCGTGCCCGCCGCCGTGGCGGTCCCAGCCGCTGCCGGCGTCTTCCACGCCGCTCGCCGACCGGGAGCCGGACCGTTCCCAGCCACCGTGGGACTCGCGGTGGGACGAGACGCTGGCGCCGCCCTTGCACTGCGCCTTCGCCAGCCCGATGATCGCGATGGCGTTGCCGCAGACATCGATCGGGAGGCTGATCGGCAGGCGAATCTGGTTGCCGCCGCCGATCGAGAAGTTCCCGGACGTCTCCATGCCGTCGCCGCCGCCGTGGCGGGCGTTCTTCTCGACCTTGGCGCCGCCCTTCGACTGGGCCTGCGCCGCCCCGAGCACGGCGATGGCGTTGCCGCTCACGTCGACCGGGATGGAGATCGGGGCGACGATCTGGTTGCCGCCCAGAATGCTGAAGTTCCCGGACGTCTTCGTATCGGCGACGGCGCCGGACGCGAACGCCGCGCTGACGGCGACGGCGCCCCCGGCCACCAGGGCGGCGCGGCCGGTGTTCCTTGCCCACATGCGCATGGTGTTTCTCCTGTCTTCGTGTTTCGCGAATCGGTGAATCGGTGGTGATCGCTGCGCGGCACCGTCCGGGTGAGCGCAGCCCGCAACCGGCCGGGCAAGGCCGTTGCTCATCGAGGAAAGATCGTGAGAACCGTCCGGAACGCCGACGACGCGAACGATTGACGGCGGACGGCGGACGGCGGACGGCGCGCGAATATGCGAACGCAGATATGTGGCGCGGGCCGTCCGTCCGGGAGTGCCCTAGTCAGGGACGACGGAAGGGCCGCCGGGCGCGGACACGTCCGTCAGCGCCGTGCGGTGAAAGGTGCTCGGGTCGACGCCCGGCGGGACCGCCGGGAGGCCGCCGCTCCGCAGCTCCGCGACGGGCGCGAGCTGGTGTCCTCCGGCGGAGCCGCTCCAGGGTTCGTCCTGGTCGACCGGTGCGAGCGGGCCGTGCCGCTCGTTCTCGCATCCCGCGCAGCCGCCCGTGTCACGGCCGCCCGTGCCACCGGCGCGGGCATCGGAGGACGTGATCGCGCCGAGCCCCTGCCGCGCGGTCGCGACGTTCTTGGACGCCGCCTCGTCGCGGCCGTGCGACGGCCGCTGACCGTCCGGCGGCACCAGGCCATCGTCCAGGGCGGGCCGCGAGTCGACGACTCCGGCCGCGAGGCCGCTGACGATGGGGGTGCGCCGAACGTCCGGAACCCGCACCCGCGGCACCCCGGCCCGGTCGGCCAGGTCCCTCAGCCCGTTGACGGCCCGGTCCTTGCGGTCGAACACGTCGTGGCGCCGATCGTGCAGATACCCGACGGGGTCGTCCCCGATCTCCCGCACGGGACCGCGCAGGTCGGGGAGGTCGGGGAGGTCGTTCCCGAGGATCAGGTCGGGGTCGGCGCTGCCCACGAGGGAGCGGCCCGCCGAATCCAGGGACGCGGGTTCGGAGCGTTCATGAGTGGACGCACCGTTCCCCGCCGGAGCGCTCGGCTGCGCCGCCGGTTGCGGCGCAGCGGAGGCGGGGTCGCCGGACGCGGAGAGCGCGAGCCAGCCCGCGAACGCGAAACCGGCGATGACAACAAGGCGGACAAGGACCGGGATCGAGTCACGGCGCGGCCGACCCTGGGGGCGAACCGCCCCGCTTCGGATCGGTGCGGGCTCCATTTACCGGTCCCTCCTTGTCGTGGTTCGGTCCGCACGAACGTAGCACCGCGGAACGCGCGATCAAGGAGCCATTGTTTTCTCTCCCGGCGTGTCTCCGGATCATTTACCGGGCCATTAATTTCGCTTTGCGGAAAGCGGCGCTGACCGTAATGCCGGACTTAGCCGAATCGCGGGGCGGCTTGAACGGTTCAACACGAGTTCGGGAGATGTATGGCGGACGGTATCGAGTGCGCTACATTCGGTGAACCGGGGGGCCGCGACGGCCGCCCGACCGAGGAGCATGCGATGCCCGACCCCTCGTCCACGATCGCCCGGCTGCGGCCCGCGCGCCGCCGCTGCGCGCCGCGCAGGTTCGTCACCCGCACGGAGATCCACCTCATCGTGATGTCCAGCGTCCCCGCAGGTCAGGCCGCACGCACGCGGAGCGGCCGGACGTCCGCCTGGACGCTGTACTCGCGCTGGCAGTGGTCCCTGGCGACGGCCCGTGCCGAGCGCGCGCGCCGCAGGTC
>JBOHBY010000810.1:0-1709 GCA_050698635.1 Spirillospora sp. | reverse complement strand
GCACCGGGCCGTTCGAGCTCCGCGAGGGCCCGCACGGACACCCGATCGTGCTCGCGGCCGACACCGAGTGGTGGGGCACCCGCCTCGGCCTCGGGCCGGCCCTCGACCAGCTCCAGTTCGAGGCCGTGCCGCAACCGCGTGAGCGCCTCGCGCTTCTCGAGTCCGGCGAGGCCCAGGTCGCCGACTCGCTGGGCGCCGCGGAGCTCCGCAGGCTGCGTTCCGACCCGCTGCTGACCTACGTCCGGGGCCCCGATCGGACGGCGCTCGGCCTCGAGCGCTCGGTCCGAGGGATCCACTCTGCGACCGCGGTCGAGCCGCTGTCGGACGTCTGGCTGACGGTGGTGGGCACCGAGTGAGGTAGTGCGGACGGCTCAAGCCACACGGCCTCCCCGCTGGCGCTCGCAGCCCCGGACCTGGTCCTTGCGGTCGACCCGGACGCGATCGAAGCCGGGCCCGCAGCGCACGATGTCCTTCTCCCCGTCCTTCGCGTCGATGCGGTCGCCGCCCGGGCCTCCCTTGAGGCGGTCGTCGTCGGGGCCGCCGTCGAGGCGGTCACCGCCGCGGCCGCCCGCCAGGCAGTCGCTGCCGCGCTTTCCGCGCAGGATGTCGCGCCCGCCGCGGCCTCGCAGCGAGTCGGCGGCGGCGGTGCCGCGCAGCTTGTCGCGCTTGCGGCCGCCGATCTGCTCGAACGGGCAGGCGTCGAGCGGCTCGATCCCTCCGCAGGGGCCGGTCTCGGCCCCGGGCACGTCTGGCGTCAGGGCGTCGGCGACGAAGGAGTAGACCCCGGGAGGGCAATTGTCGGGGCCCATGTCGGCGCAGCCGGCCCGCATCGTGTCGGTTCCCGCGCACACGACCTGAGTCCCGCCGGCCTTGTGGAGGTCGTACTGGGAGCGGAAGTAGAACGAGTACAGGTTGGGGTCGGGCGGGGTGTTGGGATCGATCTGGGCCGACAGCGGATCGTCCTGCCAGCGATTGGTCAGCAGGCGGGCGTCGGCGCTGGGGTCGCCCTTTACGTACTTGTCCAGCCACGCGACGGTGTACCAGGCGACGAGGTCCATTCCGCGCAGGGTCGCGGTGCCGAACGGGTAGGTCGTCACCGTGCCGGGGAGGAACGAGAACTCGTAATGGGTCCCGCCGCGGATCTGAACCTGCATCGAGTCGACGCCGGCCGCGCGGTAGGACTCGAAGCCGGCGCTCTTGCCCTGCGGGTTGGGGTCGGAGGTGTAGGGCTGGGGGACGAGGAAGTAGTCCGCCGCCATTCCGATCGCGGGCTTGGTTATCTCCTGGTCGACGCGCGTGTCGGGGGCTGAGGGGCACGCCGGCGCCCCCGTCGGCGCGCGCAGGTTGTCCCAGGCGACGATCGCGTCGACCCGCGGGTCCTCCTGGCCGACGTAGGAGACGCCGGCGGCCCCGAACGAGTGGCCGGCGAGCCCGATGCGGTCGGGATCTACGAGGTCGCCGAGCGGGTTGTGGGCGGCGTTGAGCCCCATCGCGACGCGGCGGTCCTGCTTGCCCGAGTGGTCGGTCGGGATCCCGCCGGCGGCGTTTCCGCAGCTCGGCCGCGGGTCGTAGGGGTGCTGCACGGTGGAGAGCAGGAAGTCGAGCGCGTCCTCGGTGTTGTCGTAGAACGGCTGGCCCTGCTGCGCGGGCACGCCCTCCTCCGAATCGGGCCCCTCGCCGAAGGTGTCCGACCGGCCCTGGCCCTGGAC
>JBOHBY010000809.1:0-6154 GCA_050698635.1 Spirillospora sp. | reverse complement strand
GGTCAGGGGTGGGGGGCGGGGTCAGGGGGTGGGGGCGGAGGTCAGCGGGGTCGCAGGGGCCGGGCCGGGGGTCAGACGCCGGCCACGGAACGGATCCAGGACCGGCCGGCGGGCACGCTCCCGTACGTCTGCTCCGACCGGCCGTCGGCGGTGGAGGCGACGCCGACCTGCTGGCCGTTGTAGCGCTGCGGGCCACCGGAGTCGCCGCTCCAGGCATTCCCGTTGATCCTGCTGGTGCAGATCGCCGGGCCGTAGCGGTAGTCGACACAGGTGCCGGACACGGACGTCACACGGACGTCGGCGCATTTGAGCTGTTCGGAAAGCGGACCGTTGTAACTGGTACGTCCCCAGCCGCAGATCTGGTTCGTCGTCCCGACGGCCGGATCGGTGTCGGCGAGCTGGGAGTAGGTGGTCTGGTGGGCGCTGGCCAGGCGCACCAGCGCCAGGTCGCCCTTCGGCGCCACCTGGTAGTCGCTGACGTTGATCGTGGTGGCCTGCGCACGGAACACACTCCCGACACGGACCGCGAGGCCGCTGCCGACACAGTGCGCCGCGGTGAGGACCCACGTCGGGGCGATGATCGTCCCGGAGCAGGTGAACGACCCGCTGCGGTAGATCGAGGCCGCCCAGGGGGCTTCGGCGTCGGTGACGAGATAACCGCCGATGATGGGCGGCGCCGCCTTGGTCGCCGGCGGGCGGGGCTCGGCACCATCCGCCGCGGTGGCCGGAAGTGCCATTCCGACCAGCAGGATCAGCATGGCGGTGACCAAGGTAATGGCGCGTGGGGTGGGCATGCACAGCTCCTTTGCCGTGTTATGCGCAAAGCTCCTTAAAAGTAGACCAGCGACCATCTTCTGTGGCACTTCTAGACCGCTCCGGTTTTTCAGTGTGAATACGCTTTCTGTAGAAGCCACGATGCCGACCGGACATATCTGAAACAAGTCGGTGGCGGGCTAATCGCGTTCCGCGACAATTCCTGGCCCTCCCCTGGGACATGCGCCCCGGCGCACTCCTCCAGATACATCAAGCCGGTTTGATGTATCATGCTGGACGTGGAACGTTCGGATCGGACCGTCCCGGCCTTCGTGCGGCTGGCCGCGCATCCGCTGCGGTGGCGGCTGCTCCGCGAGCTGGCCGGCGGCGGCGACCATCGGGTCCGTGAGCTGGTCGGCCTCGTCGGCGAGCCGCAGAACCTGGTCTCCTACCATCTGCGGCTGCTGCGCGACGCCGGGCTGGTCACCGCCCGGCGCAGCACCTTCGACGCCCGCGACACCTACTACCACCTCGACCTGGAGCGTTGCGCGAACGCGCTGACGGCGACCGGCGCCGCCCTGCACCCCGCACTCACCCCGGACGACCCGGACGACCCGGCCGGCTCGCCGCCGCAGACCGCGCCGGGCCCTCGTCTTGCCGTGTTGTTCACCTGCACGGGCAACAGCGCCCGTTCGCCGATGGCCGAGGCCATCCTCGAACACCGCACCGGTGGCCGCGTCGAAGTGACCAGTGCGGGCAGCCACCCAGGGCACCAACTGCACCCGGGCGCCGTCCGCGTACTGCGCGAGCGCTACGGCATCGACGTCGCCGACCGGCGCCCCCAGCCCCTGGACTCCATGGCCGGACGGCGGTTCGACTACGTGATCAGCCTGTGCGACAAGGTCCGCGAGGTGTGCCCCGACTTCGGCGGCGACACCCGGCGCGTCCACTGGAGCATCCCCGACCCCGCCGCGACCGCGGCCGCGGACGACGACCCAGCCTTCGCCCGGACGGCGAAGGACATCGACACCCGCGTCCGCTACCTGCTGCCGCGGCTCGTCCACCCAACACGAGAGGTCTCGCCATGACCGATCCCGACCAGTTCGCCAGCGTCCGCTATCTCGTCGACGACGTCGAGAAGGCCACCGACTTCTACACGACCCACCTGGGCTTCACGGTGCGCACGAGCTTCGGCTCCGCGTTCGCCGACGTGGTGCGGGGGCCGCTGCGGCTGCTGCTGTCCGGGCCCACCAGTTCCGGCGCCCGCGCCACGCCCGAGCCCGGCGTTCCCGGCCGCAACCGCGTCCACCTCATCGTCGACGACCTCGACGCCGAGATCGACCGGCTCCGTGCCGCCGGGCTGACCTTCAGCGGCGACGTCGTCACCGGCCCCGGCGGACGGCAGATCCTGCTCACCGACCCCGCCGGCAACCTCATCGAACTCTTCCAGCCGGCGTAGCCGTCACCAGCGGCGTTCGACGGTTCCTTTTGTGGCGACGTGGGCCTTCTTGAGGGTGCGCAGTTTGGCGCGACGGCGGCGGCGGTCTCGGACGCGAGCGAGGCGCCGTTCGTTCGCTGACCCGTCGCCGTCGTTATCGTTATCGTTGTCGTTATTTTCTTCCAGTCGTAGGCGGCGCTGGAGGCGGCTTTCGACCCAGTCGCCGAGGGGGAGGCCGGGTTCCTTTCGCCATTTCTTCGGGCGCCTTCGCGCGAGCCGGTCGTTTACTTCGTCGGCGGTGTCGCGGTCAGGGGAGCCGGTGGCGTCCAGGAGGATCTGCTGGACGCGGTGGCGGTTGGCGCGGTTGGGGAACCGCTTCCTCAGGCGGACGGCGTTCCGCGAGCTCTTGTCGTTCTCGGCGTAGGCGTTGCGACGGTCCTTGGCGTAGCTGATCCGCTTCTTCTCCTGCGGGCTCCTCCTGGCCATCGGTGAACCTGCTCTCAGTCGGCGCCGCGTGATTTCTCGATGGCGCTCGCCATTGCGGCCACGGTCGGGGACTCGAAAAGGGTGCGCATGGACGGCGGGTCGCCGAGCAGGTCACCGGCCCGCCAGATGAGCTGCACGGCCACCAGTGAGGAGCCGCCCAGTTCGAAGAAGTCGTCCTCGACGCCGATGTCGGTGACACCGAGGACGTCGGCCCACAGATCCGCGAGGGCGGCCTCCAGTTCGGTGCGCGGGGCGACATGGTCGCCGAGGGCGGAACGGTCCGGTGGGTCGGCGAGGATTCCCCCGGTGGACGGGGACGCCGTTTTCCGCATCGACCGCCGGTCGGCCTGCCTGACCCGGGTGTTGATGTCGTCGATGGGGACGGCACTGACGATGACCTGCGGGCCGAGGTCGGCGGCGAGGAGGCGGCGCAGCGCCTCGGCGCCGTCGGCGGGCGTGATTCCGGGCCGTTGGGCTGGGGGGCGGGGCGGCACGAGCGTGTGGAGAGAATCGGCGTCGAATTCGCGGAGGATGACGTCGTCCATCGACAGGATTTCGTGGCCGGATTCGTCCAGGAGGGTGACGTCCATGACGCGTAGGCCGTCGGCTCTGTCCGGGTGGTGGCGTAGGTGGCTGTAGGTGCGTGCCGGGAGCGGGGCGCGCACGACGACCTTTCCGTATCCGATCGGGAGGTAGTCGTGGTCGTGGCGGTCGGCGTCCGCTGCTATGGCCTCGTCCAGGAGGGCGGGATGGACGGTCAGGTCGTCGGACGCGACCATTTCGGGGGCCGACAGGATCGCCAGTGCTTCGTCGGGGCCCGTGTGGGTTTTGGTGAGGCTGGTCCAGCGTGGGCCCAGCTTCACCGCGGTTCCTCGTTCGTGGGGTGTGGCTGGTTCGTATTCGGTGGCGCAGCGGTCGCGGATTTCGTCGATGTTGTGGGGTGGGATGGGGTCGGGGGTGATCAGGCGGGCTGTTGAGTGGGCGTGGTCTGTGGTGCGGCCGGTGATATCGGTGGTGCGTACCGTGATGGGGCGTGATTCCGGTCCTGGGCCGACGACGACCTCGAAATCGACTGTTTCGCCGTCGGGTACCGCTAGTGGTGTGGCGAAGGCGACGTCGCGCAGTTCTATCGCGATCGCGTCCTGCGGGATTTTCTGTGTGGCGAGGAATGCGGCGCGCATCAGTTCGAGATGGGCTGTGCCGGGGAGTACGGGCGTTCCTTGCACGCGGTGTTCGTCGAGTACCCAGTGGGTGGCGGACGACATCGTCCCCTTGAACACGTCCGCCCCGGACGGGTCGGAGCGGTGCGCGGTGAGCCACGGGTGCGCATCGGTCGCCTTCCCCGCGTGGTCGTGGCCGTAGGGCATGCCGACCTCCGCTGCCATGCCGACGTCGAGCCAGGCACCCCAGTTCACGGAGACGACCATTCCGTTCCGGGGGGTGTGGGGGGTCGTCCCCCCACAAGAGGCCGGTGCGGTGATCCGCCGGGGGGTGCGCGCGTAGGCGTCCATGAAGGCGTTGGCCGCGCAGTAGTCCGACTGCCCGAGCCCGCCGGCGATGGCGGTGACCGAGGAGCACAGCGCGAAGACGTCGAGCGGCAGGTCGCCGAACACCTCGGCGAGCGCGAGCGTCCCGGCGACCTTGGGCGCCAGCACCGCCTGCGCGGTGTCGCGCCGTTTGACCTCGATCAGGCCGCCGCCGGCGACGCCCGCCGCGTGGACGATGCCGTTGACCTCGCCGAATCGTGCTTGGATCTCGTCCCTGAGGCGGCGGAGCGCCTGTGGGTCTGTGACGTCGGCCGTGTAGACCTCGGCTTCGGCTCCGGCCTCCTCCATTCGCCGGATCGCCTGGATGGCGCGTGATGTCCGGTCGCCGGGGCCGTGTCCGGCCAGCCATGCATCCCAGGACGCACGGCCGGGGAAGGCTGAGCGGGTGAGCAGCGCGAGCCGCGCCCGGACGCGCCGTGCGAGGTGCTCGGCGATCGTGATGCCGAGACCGCCCAGCCCGCCCGTGATCAGGTAGACGCCCCGATCGCGCCATCCGTCGGCCGGGTCCTGCCCGGCGTTCAAGGGCACGCGGGCGTGGGTGGGTGTCCAGCGTCTGCCGTTGCGGAGCGCGACGACCGGTTCGGTGTCGGCCATGAGTTCGGTCAGGAGGCGGTCGAGGGCGCTGGCGTGCAGGTCGGTGTCGATGTGGCGGGCCTTGATGTGCGGCGCCTCCAGTGGGAGGACGCGGCAGACTCCGGCGGCCAGGGCTAGTTCCGGCCTCAGGAGGTCGGTTCCGGTGACGTCCTGGGCGTGGGCGGTGATGACGTCCAGGGCGACTGGCGACGGCGACGGCGACGGGTCTTCGGCCAGGGCTTGGGCCAGGGCGAGCAGGCCGAAGTAGGTGCGGTCTTGGGCGGTCTCGGTTTCGGCTTGGGTGAGGGGCGTGTCCGGGGCGGGTGGGTTGAGCAGGCCCCACGCGGCGACGATGTGGGCGGGGGCCGGTCGGCCGTCGTCGGCGAGCGCGGTGAGGACGCGACGGTGGTCTTCCCAGTCGGACGGGTTGACCGTGAACGTCGTGGCGTCGTGCCGCTGGTAGGCGAGGCCGGGGAGGATGGAGATCGCGGAGGCGTCTGTGGCGCGTAGGCGTTCGGCTAGTGCTGCGCTGGGGCCGCTGTCGTCGTGGAGCACCAGGTAGGGGCCCGGGTCGGAGGGGTGTGCCGGGCGCGGGAGCGGAGGTGCCTGCCGCCAGCCGGGGACTTCGTACCAGTCGTCGACCGTCCGCCATCGTTCGCCGCCTGGCGCGTCCGCCCCTGCGGTGGCGGTGTGGGTGGGGGTGGGGGTGGGGGCGGGCTCGGGGGGGTCCACCCAGAAGCGGCGGCGTTCGAAGGGGTAGGTCGGTAGGGGGACGCGGCGCCGTCCTGGGCCGGAGACGGCGGGCCAGTCGATGGGGGCGCCGCGCAGCCACAGGTCGCCGAGCGCGCGGAGGACGGTGGCGCAGTCCTCATCGTCCGAGGAATCGGCGGCGGACGGGAGCGTCGCGGACGGTGCCGGGGCATCGGCGCCGACGTGCGGGCGCGCCAGTTCGGTGAGCGTGCTTCCCGGGCCGACCTCAACGGCCGTCCGGTCGCCGGTGCCGAGCAGCCGCGCGGCGCATTCGCTGAAACGGACCGGAGCGCGCAGGTGCCGTGCCCAATACGCCGGGTCGACGGCCTGTTCCGCCGTTATCCAGTCGCCGGTGACGCAGGACAGGAATGGTGTGTCCGGCCTGTTCCGCGGCACTTTCGCGACCAGTTCGGCGAACTCGTCCAGAACCGGGTCCATCATCGCCGAGTGGAAGGCGTGGGAGGTGCGCAGCCTCCGGCTGGGCGTGCGGCGGGCGGCGAGGGTCGCGGCGAACGCGTCGACCGCGCCGGGCGGGCCCGCCACGACGCATTCGCCGGGCGCGTTGACCGCCGCCACCGACAGGTCCGCCGGGAGGATCGCGGCGGCC
>JBOHBY010000808.1:0-2285 GCA_050698635.1 Spirillospora sp. | reverse complement strand
GTTCGCCCGCTCGATCGTGGCGAAGCTGCCGGACGACCTGAAACCGGAGCTGTCGCTGGCCGTCATGGACGTGTGCGGCGCACCTGCGCTGACCGCTCGGGTCGTCCGCCAGTATGTCGACAAAGGCATAAAGCCTGTCGTGTCAGTAATTGGCGGCGCAGGTAAAAGCGGGTCGTTGTCACTGGCCGCCGCACGGCACGCCGGCGCGGCCCGGACCATCGGCGTCGTGCCGGTGCGGGCCGAGTCGGAACGCCTCGAAACGGCCGGCCTGGCTGACGTGGTCGCGTTGGCCGACGCCCGTGATCCGGTGGCTCTGGCCGAGGCGGTCGAGCAGGCCGGGGGACCGGCGGACATCACTGTCGTCTGCGTGGACGTGCCCGGCTGCGAGCACGGCGCGATCCTGGCGACCGCGCCCGGCGGCACCGTCGTGTTCTTCTCGATGGCGACGTCGTTCCCGGCCGCCGCGCTCGGCGCCGAGGGCCTGGCCGCCGACGTGACGATGCTCATCGGGAACGGCTACGTCCCCGGGCACGCCGAGGCGGCGCTCCGCCTGGTGCGGACCGAACCCGCCGTCCGTGCGCTGTTCACCTCCAGGACCGGGGACGATTCGGCACAATGACCGGGAACGCGCCGGACGCGGCGGGGGAATCCGATCATTGAGGGAGACGGCATGGGGAGCATCACCGAGGAGCTGCGCGGACGGGACCCGAAGGAGCGGCGGGCGCAGATCGTCGACGTCCTGGTCGACGCGTTCTCGGACCTGATGGAGCGCAGCCCCGCCGAGTTCCGCCGCCGGTTCCGCAAGATGGCCTCCGACCCGTTCGCGTTCTACCGGGGCAGCGCCTGCCTGTTCTACGCCGACATCGCCGGTGACGACGACCCGTGGGCCGACGAGCGCACGTCCCGCGTCTGGATCCAGGGCGACCTGCACGCGCAGAACTTCGGCACCTACATGAACGACGACGGCGTGTTCGTCTTCGACGTCAACGACTACGACGAGGCCTACGTCGGCCACTTCACCTGGGACGTCAAGCGGCTCGTCGCGAGCCTGGCGCTGCTGGCCTGGCAGAAGGCGATCTCCGACGCCGACATCCGGCGGCTCATCGAGACCTACGTGCGCGCCTACGTCGACCAGGTCCGCCGCTTCGCCGCCCACGGCGACGGGAAGGACGGCGAGAAGTTCGCGCTGACGCTCGACACGACCGGCGGGTACGTCCGGGACGTGCTGGTCGCCGCGATGGGCGGCACCCGGATCGGGCTGCTGGCCGGGATGACCGAGGTCAGCGGGCCCGACCGGCGGTTCCGCGACCGTCCTGGCGTGCGCCGCCTCGACGACGCCGAGCGCGCCAAGGTCGCGGCCGCCTACCAGGAGTACCTGACGACGATCCCGGCGGAGAAGCGGTTCGGCAGCCTCACCTACGAGGTCAAGGACATCGTCGGCGCGTCCGGGTTCGGCATCGGGTCGGCGGGCCTGTCGGCGTACAACATCCTGGTCGAAGGGAACACGCAGGCGCTGGAGAACGACGTCGTCCTGTCGATGAAGCAGGGCAACGTCGCCGCCGCCAGCCGCGTCGTCGACGACGCCCGCATCGCCCAGTACTTCCGGCACCACGGGCACCGCACCGCCGTGTCGCGCCGCGCGCTGCAGGCCAACAGCGACCCGTGGCTCGGCCACACCCAGATCGACGGTGTCGGCTACGTCGTCCAGGAGCTGTCCCCCTACGAGGAGGACCTGGACTGGAGCGGCCTCACCGAGCCGGAGGAGATGCTGTCGGTCCTGGACGACCTGGGCCGCGCCACCGCCAAGGTGCACTGCGTGTCCGACACCGACTCCGACCACACCCTCGTCGACTTCCAGGTCGAGGACGCCATCGACGCGGTCATCGGCCCGGACGAGTCGGCGTTCGTCGCCGCGATGGTCGCGTTCGGCACCCACTACGCCGAGATCGTCCGCGACGACCACACCTACTTCGTTGACGCGTTCCGCAACCACGAGATCCCCGGCCTGTAAGGGTCAGGCGGCGGGGCGGATGAGGAGTAGGGCGATGTCGTCGCGTCCGCGCTGGTCGGGCAGCAGCGCCAGGACGCCGTCGGCGGTGTCCTCCAGCTCGCCCGACTGGGACGCGACCAGCGCGGACGCCAGCCGGGCGATGCCCTCGTCCACGCCACGCCGCCGGCTCTCGACGAGCCCGTCGGTGTAGAGGGCGAGCGTGGCGCCCGCCGGGATCGTCCCGGTGACCTGCTCGTACTCGGGCGGGTGCGCCTGGTCGGACACGCCGAGCGGG
>JBOHBY010000807.1:0-7137 GCA_050698635.1 Spirillospora sp. | reverse complement strand
GGTGGGCAGGGTGATCCTGATCTTGGGTGGGCTTGGTTCCGTCTCGGGCGGCGGCTCCGGCGGCAGGGGTGGGGCCCATGGGATCGGGGGCGGCGGGACGTCGGTCCCCGCGGCGGGACGCTCGGGTGCGGGGCGGCTGGACGGTCTGGCCTCGCGGCGCAACTGCCGGGCCAGGGTCCGGTGCTCCGGGGAGCAGTACCGGCGGCTCGGTCCGGCACCGGTCGTCGATGGAATGGATTCACCGCAGCCGGGGAGTGCGCATATCCCCGGAAGAGAAGAAGGATCACCCGGCGGATGCATGACCGACATCCAAATACAGGGAAGTGGATCTCGTCAACGATCAAGCCCATTACAGGCGCCCAAAATTTCCCCTCGGAGGTTCGGCGGCCTTGTTCGGCGCCACAACAATTCATCGCGGCCGCTGCGAGCGCATTCATGGCCTGGAACGGTCAACGTCCCTGCTAACGGAGTGTTGAACCTGGACCGAGGCGCATCGGCGGGTGCATGCCTGCCTGTCCGCGTCATCATTCACGTGCGGAAAGGGAAGGGGGACCGCCACCGATGGTCGGCCACATGCGGACATCGGAACCACTGTTTTGTCACCAAGGCGCCGCCGTTTGTTTCTTGTTGTATGCCGACTGTTCGGCCACGTCGAAACCGGCGGGCCTGTTGGGGTGCCGTTGGTCAGGAGCGGCGTTTGCTCGCCCATTCGCGGATTGTGGCGATGCGGTTGCGGATGTCGTCGGCGCTGGCCTGGGCGATCGCGGGGCCGCCGCAGGCGCGGCGCAGTTCGCTGTGGATGACGCCGTGAGGCTGGCCGGTGCGGTGGTTCCAGGCGCCGACGAGGCCGTTCAGCTCGCGGCGGAGGGTCGCGAGGTCCTCGGCGGTGGTGCGGTCGGCGCGGGGGTCGCCGGTCTTCTTCTTGTTGCGTTCGCCGGCGAGCTGGTCGGCCTGGCGTTTACGGAGCAGCGCCGACACCTGGTCGGGTTCGAGGAGGCCGGGGATGCCGAGGTACTCCTCCTCCTCGGCGGAGCCTGGCTGGGCGTGCATGCCGAACTCGCCGCCGTCGTACAGGACGCGGTCGAACGTCGCGGACGCCTCGACCGTCTCGAACGGCAGCTCCTCGCCGACCGCGTCGGGCGTGTCCTTCTGCCGGTTGGCGTCGGCGAGCAGTTCGTCGTCGAGGCCGTCCTCGCGGACGGGACGGTCGAGGACGTGGTCGCGCTCCTCCTCCATGTCGGCGGCGTGCCCCATCAGCGTCGGGACCGACGGCAGGAACACCGAGGCGGTCTCGCCGCGGCGGCGGGCGCGCACGAAACGGCCGACGGCCTGCGCGAAGAACAGCGGGGTGCTGGTGGACGTGGCGTACACGCCGACGCTCAGGCGCGGGATGTCGACGCCCTCCGACACCATCCGGACCGCGACCATCCAGCGGTCGCCCGAGTCGGTGAACTGCTTGATCTTCTTGGACGCCGAAGGATCGTCCGACAGCACGATCGTCGCGCCCTGGCCGGTGACGGCGCGCAGCATCTTGGCGTAGGCGCGGGCGGTCTCGTGGTCGGTGGCGATCACCAGGCCGCCCGCGTCGGGGATGGCGCGGCGCAGCTCGGTGAGGCGTCGGTCGGCGGCGGCCAGGACCTGCTTGATCCAGTCGCCCTTGGGGTCGAGCGCGGCGCGCCACGCCTGGGCGGTCTGGTCCTGGGTGAGGGGCTCGCCGAGCGTCGCGGTGATCTCGTCGCCGGCGCGGGTGCGCCAGCGCATCTCCCCCGCGTACGCCAGGAAGATCACCGGACGGACGACGCCGTCGGCGAGGGCCGGGCCGTAGCCGTAGGTGTAGTCGGCGCGGCTGCGCCTGATGCCGTCGGGGCCCTCGTCGTACTGGACGAACGGGATCGGGTTGATGTCGGTGCGGAAGGGCGTGCCCGAGAGCCCGAGCCGGCGGGTGGCGGGCTCGAACGCCTCGCGGACGGCGTCGCCCCAGGACAGCCCGTCGCCCGCGTGGTGCACCTCGTCGAAGATGACCAGCGACTTGCGGGACTCGGTGCGGTTGCGATGCAACGCGGGCCGGGCCGCGACGGTCGCGTAGGTGACGGCGACGCCGTGGAAGTCCTTGCCGACGGGGCCGTCGCCGTTCTGGTACTCGGGGTTGATCTTGACGCCGACGCGGGCGGCGGACTCGGCCCACTGCCGCTTGAGATGCTCGGTCGGGCACACGATCGTGATCGCGGAGATGACGCGGCGCTCCATCAGCTCGCGGGCCAGGCGCAGCGCGAACGTCGTCTTTCCGGCGCCGGGCGTCGCGACGGTGAGGAAGTCGCGCGGGCCCGAGTACTGCCCGTCGCCTCCGCCCGGCTCACCCGCGACAGCCCCGGGACCGCCGAAGTAGGCCTCCAGCGCCTGCTGCTGCCAGGCGCGCAGGGACGACGCCGTCCCCCAGGCGGCCCGCTCGGGGAAGGCGGGAGGCATGCTCGATGCGGCGAAGGTGCTCACGGTCATCGAAGGCTACCGAGCCGCACCGACAGATCGCGCCGTCGCGGCCGCACATGTGCCGAGATCCACAGCGGGCCCGGGGTGCGGCCGCGGCGCGCCGCCGGTGCGTCCCCCGCCGTCAGCGGGACCGGTACGCGGCCCAGGCCGCGCGGATCCTGCGGCCCTGGCCTGCGGTGAACTCCCGCATGCAGGGGTCGTGGGCGTAGTCCATGAAGTTGTGCACCGGGTCGTCGCCCCGCTGCGGGCATGTGTCGCGGAAGTGAGGACATCCTTCCGCCGGCGCCGCCTCGTACGGCGTGTCGCCCACCCCGTCGCCCGGGGACAGGCACCCGCCCTCGAAGGTGTGCAGCAGCCCGAGCCAGTGCCCGATCTCGTGGACGGCCGTGTACCCGCGGTTGAACCGCTTGTACGGCCCGCCCGGCAGGCTGCGGTAGTCGATGATGACGCCGTCCATGCGCGGGTTCTTCTTGTAGCGCTGAGGGAACGTGGCGAAGCCGAGCACTTCGGTGCCCACGGCGGCGGTGAAGACGTTGAGCGTGCCGCGTCCGCCCTTGCGCAGGCGCCGCTTCATGGTGCCCTCGTACCTTCGCGGGTTGTGGAACCACGACGATTTGCTCGTCCGGTCGTAACTGGCAAGACGGAACCTGACGCGCGTGTCGACGCCGCCCTTCCTTCCCCCGTACGCGGCGTTGAGTGTGGAGACCTGCCGCTGCGCGGACGCCTTGGAAAGCAGCCCTTGGCGCCCGCTGTGAACGACGTGGAACCGCACCGGCACGACGACACGCCTCGCCCTCCGCTGCGACGAGTCGAGGAGCCGTTCGTCGGACGTCCCGTACCGGGCGAGGAGCGTCCGGCGGAGATCGGCGAGCATGGCCACGGCCTGGTCGTGGCCGACATGGGCCACGTCCCGCGGATGCGCCTCTCGCGCGTCCCCACGGCGGAGGCACCCAGCATCGGGCGGCGGAGCGGCTTTGTTTCGTGCCGCTGTGGGTGTGACCCTGAGACGCGTCCGGTCACTAGTCGAAACTGGAACGGCACTCACTGTGACCAGTAGTGCGCATAGCGAAACCCCGGCGATCCGCCGCATTCATCCCCCGTAAGTGTGTCAACACCAAGGTCCCGCGGTCATGTGTCCCGACCGCGGGACCTCTTCACGCGCGCACGCCGACATCGGCGACGCGCCGTCGGCCATCGCCGCTCAGCGGCGGCGGTGGCCGGTCACTCGTCGCCTTCGCCGCCGCCCGGCTTCATCGACTCGTAGATCTCCTTGCACTCCGGGCACACCGGGAACTTCTTCGGGTCCCGGTTCGGCACCCAGACCTTGCCGCACAGCGCGATCACGGGCGTGCCGCTCACCGCGCTCTCGGTGATCTTCGCCTTCTTCACGTAGTGCGCGAACCGCTCGTGGTCGCCGTCACCGTGCGAGAGGTCCGGCCGCACATCTGTCTGGGTGTCGCCGTCGGGCAGGATCTTCGTACTCACGTCGTTCACCTTAGTTCAGCGTCGGGTCCTCGGGGAACGTGGAGACGAACGCCAGGTCGCCGCCCTGCCTGCGCAGCACCTGCCGCCAGAGCCCGTCCGGGTCGCCGGCGAACACGTCGCCCGGCTCGGCCGGGACGAGATACCACGAACCGTCCTCGATCTCCGTGCGCAGCTGGCCCGCCGACCATCCGGCGTAGCCGGCGAACACCCGGAACTGGAGCAGCTCGGCCGCGAGCAGGCCGGGCGGCGCCTCCAGGTCGACCAGGCCCACGCGGGCGACTTCGGTGCCGCCGTCCAGGGCGCGCCATCCGAGCGGTTCGTCCTCGCCGGGCAGACGGGCCAGGGCCAGCGCGTTCTCCAGCGCGACGGGACCGCCCTGGAACACCACGGCCGGGCCGGTGACGAGCTCCGCCCACGGCGGCAGCACACGGTCGACCGGTACCTCGGTCGGCCGGTTGAGGACAACGCCGAGCGTCCCGCCCTCCATCTCGTGCTCGACCAGCAGGACGACGCTCCGCCGAAAATTCGGATCCTCCAGCTGAGGGGTCGCCACCAGCAGGAGCCCCACCCTGATCCCGTCTTCCATGCGTTCCATCATGCGTTGCGCGGACCTCCGGCGGCACGTCCCCCGGCTCGTTAGCCTGTTACGCATTCCTATCGATGGGGATATCGGCACCACAAGAACCTAGGTTGACAATGATCTAGGATCATCGGCCGCCCGACCGGCACCCCCCGGCGGGCCGGGGAGGACAGCGATGCAGTTGCCCAGGGTCGTCATCGCCGCCGTGTTCTTCGTCATCGGAGCGCTGATCGCGATCCCGGCCCTGTTCAACGCGTTCACCGACGACGGTGAGCCGAAGGCCTCGGCGACGACGTCGCCCAGCCCGTCCGGCTCCGACCCGTCCACGGGCCCCAACGGGACGAACGCCAAGCTGCCCGTAACGGTCGTCATCGGCCTGGTGTCGTGCCCGGCGAGCACGGTGACCGTCACGGTCCGCAACAACGGGACCAAGACCGAGAACTTCAAGATCGTGAAGAACGACGGCACCGCCGCGACGTCCGGCCAGATCCGGCCTGACTCGACGCGGACGGTCGCCGTCCGGCTCCGCGAGGACCGCGGCACCCGCATCACCGTCAGCTGGGCCGACAGGCGGATCGGGCTCAGGTCCGTCAAGGCGAACTGCGACAAGGCCGGGGGCGCGCCGGCGCCGACGCCGACGAAGAAGCCGCCCGCGAAGCTGCCGCACACCGGTCCCGACGACCTCGTGTGGGCGCGCGCCGCGACCGGCGTCGGCATCATCCTCACCGGCGCGATCATCTTCTGGTACGGCGGGATCTGGCCCCGCCGCCGCGACCAGGTCTTCGCGAAGAAGAGCTCCTAGCCGGGGCGGCGAGCGCGGGGCCTCTTCTCAGGCCTCGGTGCGCGGGCGGCCGCCGGCGGCCTCGCGGACGGCGCCCGCGACGCGGGTGCTGACGTCCGGGTGGAACACGCTCGGGACGATGTAGTTCGGGCCGAGCTCGTCCGGCGTGACGACCTCCGCGAGGGCCTTGGCGGCGGCGGCGAGCATCTCCAGCGTGACGCCGTCGGCCTGCGCGTCCAGCAGGCCGCGGAACACGCCGGGGAACGCCAGCACGTTGTTGATCTGGTTCGGGTAGTCGCTGCGGCCGGTGGCGACGACGGCGGCGTGCTCGCGGGCCTCGTCCGGCGACACCTCGGGCTCGGGGTTGGCGAGCGCGAACACGATCGCGTCGTCGTTCATCGTCGCGATGTCGCCGCCGTCCAGGATGCCGGGGGCGGACACGCCGATGAACACGTCGGCGTCCTTCACCGCGCCGCGCAGGTCGCCCGCGTAGCCGCCCGCGTTGGTGTGCGTGGCGATCCAGCGGAGCGAGTCGTCGAGGTCGTCGCGGCCCTCGTGGACTGCGCCGCGGTAGTCGCAGACGATGAGGTCGCGCGCGCCCGCGTGGATCAGCAGCTTCAGGATCGCGCTGCCGGCGGCGCCCGCGCCCGCCATCGTGATCCGGACGGAGCCGATGTCCTTGCCGACGACGCGCAGCGCGTTCGTCAGCGCCGCCAGGACGCAGATCGCCGTGCCGTGCTGGTCGTCGTGGAACACGGGGATGTCGAGCAGCTCGCGCAGCCGCGCCTCGACCTCGAAGCAGCGCGGCGCGGAGATGTCCTCCAGGTTGATGCCGCCGAACGCGGGCGCCAGGATCTGGACGGTCCGGACGATCTCGTCGGTGTCCTGGGTGTCGAGGCAGATCGGCCAGGCGTCGATCCCGGCGAACCGCTTGAACAGCGCGGCCTTGCCCTCCATGACGGGCAGCGCCGCCTCCGGGCCGATGTTGCCGAGGCCGAGCACGGCGGAGCCGTCCGACACGACCGCGACGCTGTTGCGCTTGATCGTCAGGCGGCGCACGTCCTCGGGGTTGCGGGCGATGGCGAGGGAGACGCGCGCGACGCCGGGCGTGTAGGCCATGGACAGCTCGTCGCGGTTGCGCAGCGGCACCTTGGACTGCATCTCGATCTTGCCGCCGAGGTGCATCAGGAACGTCCGGTCGCTGACCTTGTGGATCTTGACGGCCTCGATCCGCTCCAGCGCCGCGGCGATCGACTCGGCGTGCTGGGTGTCGCGGGTCGCGATCGTGACGTCGATGCGGAGCGTCTCGTGCCCCGCGGTGTTGACGTCGAGGGCGGTGACGATGCCGCCGGCGTTCTCCACCACGTGGGTGATCTGGCTGACGGCCCGGCCGCCGGCCGGCACTTCCAGCCGGACGGTGATGGAGTACGACACGCTCGGCACGCTCGCCACGACAACTGCTCCCTCTGCTCCGGATGGGGGCCGCGGCCCGTCCGGCGGCTCCGGCGGGTCCGGCGGCTCAGAACGCCCGCGCCGCCCCGACGATGAGGTCGGCGGTCGCGGACGCGGGCAGCCTCGTCGCGTCGATCACGAGGTGGTAGAGCCGTGGATCGGCGGGGTCGACCCCGTAGAAGTGCTTCACGTAGGCCGTCCGGGCGCGGTCATTGTCATCGAGCATACGCTCAACATCGCGGCCGGGTCGCGCCGTCCCCACGACAGGCGGCCGCTCGGGCGCGGCCCCGGTCTCAGGCCCGGTCTCGGGCTGGGTCCCGGGCTGGGTCTCGGCGGCGGCGCGGGCCAGGCG
>JBOHBY010000806.1:0-4500 GCA_050698635.1 Spirillospora sp. | reverse complement strand
GAGCACCACCGTGATCCCGCCTTCCTGTACCGGGGCGCCCGGTTACAGGCCGTGGACGACGTCCGGTCCCGCTGGGAACGCGACCCCGAGAGCTTCCCGCCGCCCGGCCCGACCGTGGAGGGCTTCGTCGGGGCGTCGGCCGCGACGGCACGCCGGGCGGTCCGGCTCCGCCGCCTCGTCCAGGCCGGTCTCGCGACCCTGACGGCGCTCGCCGTCATCGCGGCCGGAGCCGCCATCAAGGCGGCGGGCGACGCCGACCGCCAGCGCGGCGTGGCGGTCTCGCGCCAGCTCGCCGCGCAGAGCGAAGTCATCGGCGATACCTCCCTTTCGGCGATGCTGGCCATGGCGGCGTGGCGGATCGCCCCTACCGACGAGGCCCGCAACCGTGTCCTGGACGCGGCGACCCGCACTGGCCGGGGAACCCTCACCGGGCACACCCAGGGCGTCACGACCGTGGCGTTCGGCGCCGGCGGGTCGATGATCGCCACCGGGGACCAGAGCGGCAGCGCGCGGCTCTGGGACGCGGCGTCGCGGCGACAGCTCGGTGCCCCCATCACCCATCCGGGAAACGAATGCTCCAGCGGCATCAATGTGGCCCTCGCCCCTGATCGCCGTACTCTGGCCACGGAGTGTCTGTCCTACGTCCGGTTCTGGGATGTGGCCTCCCATCGCCAGGTCGGCGCCCCGATCGACAACGATCGGATCGTGGCGGCGCTCGCGTACAGCCCGGATGGGAGAACCCTCGTGACCGGGGACCACAACGGTGTCGTCCAGAAGTGGGACGCGGAGACGCACCGTCCGCTCGGGTCTCCCATGGGCCGCGCCGCCGAACGGCCGGGCGAGCGGACCGCGATCCGCGCGGTGGCGTTCAGCCGGGACGGGGCCACCCTGGCCGCCGCGAGCGACGACACGACCGTCCGGCTGTGGGATGTGGCCGCTTCCCAGCAGCGGGGCGGCGCCTTCATCGGACACACCGACGGCGTGCGGGATGTCGCGATCAGCCCCGACGGCACCACCCTCGCGACCGTGAGCTGGGACAGGACCGTCCGGCTGTGGGACGTGGCCACAAGGAGGCAGACAGCCACGCTCAAGGACGGCGCCCACGGTTTCAACGCGACCGCCTTCAGCCCGGACGGCACCCGGCTGGTCACCGGCGGAAGCGGCGGGCGCACCGTCCTGTGGGACACGGCCGGCCGCAGGCGCCTGCTCACGCTCGCCGACAACGTCGACGGCGTCGAGGACGTCGCGTTCAGCCCGGACGGGAGGCTGCTCGCCGCCGGCGGCGCCGACGGCGTCGTCCGGCTGGCCGACCCGAAGACCCATCTGCAGATCGGGACCAAGATGCCCGCGGGGGCCGCCGTCGCGCTGAGCCCCGACGGACGGACCCTGGCCACCGGCGCGCCCGGCGAGGACGACCCCGCGATCAGGCTCTGGGATGTGGCGACCCAGCGTCCCAGCGGGCCGCCGCTGGTTCCGGAGGGCACCGCCGGTTCCGTCGCCTCGATCCGGTTCCTGCCGGACGGGCGCAGGCTCCTGACGTCCGGCTCGGACGGCCTGCGGTTATGGGACGTCACGGGCCGCCGCGAGATCGCCCGTGACGGTGCGCTCACGGGCTTGGCCGAGCCCAGCCCCGACGGCACGTTCGTCGCCGTGAACCACGGCGACGCCATCGCCTTCTGGGACGTCGCGCGCCGCCAGGAGACCGGGCCGCGCATCAGGGTCCCCGGGCACACCGACGTCCTCACGGCGATGGCGATCAGCCCCGACGGCGCGATCCTGGCGACGCTGGGTTTCGACCGGCGGGTGCGGCTCTTCGACGTGGCCGCGCGCCGCCAGGCCGAAGGCTCGCCGCCCGAGGGCGCCGGCGGATTCGTCAACGACCTGGAGTTCAGCCCCGACGGCCGGACGCTGGCGATCACAGCCGCCGACTCCGCCGTCCGGCTGTGGGACGTGGCCCGCCGCCGCCCGTCCGGCGTCGCCATGTTCGGCGACGGCGGCGCGGTCAGCTCGTTCGCGTTCAGCCCGGACGGCCAGTTCCTCGCCACCGGCTCCACCGACAACAAGGTGCGCCTATGGGACCTGCGTACGTACAGGCAGCTCGGTGTCCCGATGACCGGCCACACCCGCGACGTCACCGCGGTCTCCTACGGCCGGGACGGAAGGGCGGTCGCCACGGTGGCCGGTGACGGCACCGCGCGGTTGTGGAACGTGGCGGTGCCCGCCGATCCGGTGGCGGAGGCGTGCGCGAACGCCGGCCGCTCCCTCACCCGCGACGAATGGAAGACCCACGTACCGCAGGAGAGATACCGGCGGACGTGTCCGTGACAGCTACGCACGAGGGGAAGACCGAGCATGTTCCTGCGAGGCTTCCGGCGGCGGACCGGTCGGTCGGCCGGGGAACTCGACGTGCTGTTCCGCTCGATCGTCGCCCAGAGCCGCATGGTGCATCCGGTCGCGTCCGACTTCCTGGATCACTTCATGGACGGCACCGGGGCGCCCCGCACGCTGTCGCCGCGCTGGCTGCGCTCCTTCCGCGCGATCAGGCGCGCCGAGCGCAAGAACCAGCGCAGGTTCGAACGGCAGCTCGCGCGGGAGGCGGGGCGGCTGCGCGACGGCGCCTCCACCTGGCTGAACGACTACTGGGACGCGCGGATCAACGCGTTCATCGGCACGGAGCTGTTCTATGTCAGCAGGATGAGCCTGCTGCGCTCGCAGGGGTCGTTCGTCCTGACCCGGACCAGGCGGGAGGTCAAGGTGTCGGGAACGGTCCGCCACCACTGGATCGACCCCTATGACTGGGATCGCGGGCGCTGGGTCTACATTCCCCGGCACGGCTTCGTTCCCATCGCGGTCGGCCGGGATCTGGTCGCGGCCGACGAGGCGCGCAACTTCCTGATGGAATCGCGTCATGTCCAGACGCTGGAGGGCACCTGCCTGGACGGCCGGTGGCCGCGGCGCGGCAGGAAGGCGTTCGGGTGGGCGCTGGTGAGGACGGGCCGATGACCGCGGACGACCTTCGTCCGCCCGATCCGGCCGAGGCCGGCAGCGCCGAGGAGTTCGTGCGGTCGCTGGTCCGGCTCAGGCGGTGGGCGGGTGAGCCCTCCCTGAGCCGGCTGCGGTCCCTCGGCGGCCAGACGGTCACCTCGGACCGGACGACGGTCGACGCCCTGCCCAAGAGCACGATCTCGCACGTCCTCCGGCAGACCGACAAGCTGCCGCGGTGGGAGTTCGTCAGGGCCTTCGTCACCGCCTGCCTCCGCTACTGCGACCATCCGGCCGAGCTGATTCCGGCCGAGCTCGGACGCTGGCGAGCGGCCAGGACGGCCCTGGCCGCGGCGCGGGAACCCCTGGAGGCCGACACGCCGGACACCACCGTGCCGGCCGCGGTGCCGGACACGCCCGAGGCCGTTCCGGGCGACGGCGCGCCTGGCGGCCGTCCGGACCGCGACCGGGCCGTCGAGCTGCTGGTCCGGCGGGTGGCGGGAGAGGAGGACAGGGCGCGCAAGGGGCTGCTCGGCGGCTACAGCATCGCCCCCGTGACCTTCGGCCGGGTGTCCTTCGGCCCGCACGCCGACTCCACGCCTCGCGGCGACGCCGCCGGTGGCGTGCGTTCGGTGGGCCGGTACTTCAACGGGCTGAACCCGCGGCGCCTCCTGGTCGTGGGCGAGTCGGGGGCCGGCAAGACGATTCTCGCCATCGAACTGGTGCTGCAACTGCTTGAACCCTTCCTGACCGGCGGCGACGCGCGAGACGCCGACGCGCGGATGGTGCCGGTGCGCCTCAACGCGGCCAGATGGATCGTGGGCAGCCCGTTCGAACCATGGCTGGCGGAGCAACTGCGGCGGGACTTCGGGCTCGGGGCCGAGGACGCGCTGCGGCTGGTGCGGGACCGGCGGGTGCTTCCCGTGGTGGACGGCCTGGACGAGCTCGACCCCGAACCGTCCACGGGGGCGCCGCGCCGCGCGATCGGGCTGCTGGCTGAGCTGAACCGCTACAGCGACCTTTCCAGACGGCGGCCCGGAGCGGTGGTGGTGACCTGCCGGGCCGACCGGTACACCGAGCTGCTCGAAGCCCGACGCGACCTGGACGACGCGGTCCGGATCCACCTGCACGACCTGACGGTCGAGCAGATCGGCTCGTACCTGCGGGCCCGCTGGCCGGACGGTCACCCGTGCGCCGCGCACCGCGACGACGTCAGGGCGGCGCTGACCGGGCCGTCCGGGACCGCCGTCCACACGGCACTGGCCACGCCGTGGCGGCTGCTGCTGCTCGCCACCGCCGTGGAGTCCGGCGCGCATCCCAGCGGGCTGCTGGGTACGGACCCGGCCGCCGATCCCCGTGACGCGGCGGCCGGGATCGCCGCGAGGCTCCTCGGTATCTACGTCCCCGCGGCGACCCGGATCGCCCCGCGCACCGCCCACGGCACTCCGTACCGGCCGGACCAGGTGCGCACCTGGCTCGTGCACCTCGCCGCGCACCTGCGCCGGCAGGGCGCCGAGG
>JBOHBY010000805.1:0-4753 GCA_050698635.1 Spirillospora sp. | reverse complement strand
CGTCAGGGTAGAGGCGGGATGATGACGATGGGTGGCGTCCTCCTTGGCGGACCGCGGCCAATCCCTCGGTAAGCACCCGCATGTCATCGGCATGCTCGGCGCCCAGCTCGTCCAGGCATCCGTCGGGCTGTTCGCCCGACACCCCGGGTCCGAGCAGACTCGTCGGCGGTCTGCCATGACGCGCCACGGCACCGGTCGTACAGCACCACCAACCGCAGGACGTACTCCAGCCGTCGTGACGAGCGACCATGGCGTCGCCGCCACTGCGCCGGTTCACCTGCTCCGGCTCCCGGAGGCCCCGGCGTCCAGGAAGATCCCCGCGAAGCCGACCTTGGCCCCCAGGGACCGACCCGTGTGAGTCGCCACGGTGAGCGGCACCGCGAAGAGCGCCAGCAGCGCGCCCGACCAGCGCGCCACCAGGCGCTCGGCCCGTCCTGGGGCGATGGCGCGGCCCAGCAGCGAGCCAGCCGTCGCGGCGCGCCGAGCTCGGGTCCCCGGCCCCCCGGCCCGGCGTCGGTGCTCTCGGCCGGGACGTCATGCTCTAGACCCTCATTTCCGCGAGTGCGAAGCGTGACGCCCTTCAGGACCGGGACGCGGAGGAGGCGGTGGTGCCGGCGCGGGAACGGTTGGCGCGGATCTCGTCGTGGTGGTCGGCCGCCCAACCGATCAGCTGCTTGACGATGTCGTTCAGGCCGTCGCCGAGCGGGGCGAGCGCGTACTCGACGCGCGGTGGCACCTCGGCGTAGGCGGTACGGCTGATCAACCCGTCCTCGGTGAGTTGGCGAAGGGTGTGGGTCAGCATGCGCTGGGAGATGCCCGGGATCTGGCGCTGCAAGTTCGTGTAGCGCATCGGGCCGCCCTCCAGGACGGCGATGATCAACATGCTCCACTTGTCGCCCACCCGGTCGAGCACCTGGCGGATGAAGTCCATGTGATCGGCGGGGATGCCCGCGCACGGCCCGGCCGAAGCCGCCATCCCGATACCCGCGCTGTCCTGCATGGCGCCCGTTCCTCTCCGTCGCGCACACCGATGTGCCTTTTGTACCGCCTCCCATCCTGGCTCATCATGGCGTTACGAACAAAGAGTAGGAATTGGAGGTCAGGCCATGAAGGTAGAGATCTGGTCTGAGATCGCCTGCCCCTGGTGCGGTCTGGGTGGCCACTGGTTGGCTCGGGCCGTCGAGCGATTCGAGCACGGCGGCCACGTAGAGGTGGTCCACCGCTCGTTCCCTCTGGGCAGTGGCCTCCCCGAGGACCGTACGCTCAGCGTCCGCGACTTCGTGCTGGCCAAGTACGGCGTCATCCCCGGGCAGGCCGGCGTACCGGACATCGAAGGCATGGCCGCCGCCGAGGGCCTGGCCCCTACCGGGTCCTGGACAACCGAGCCGGGAACACCGGCCTGGCCCACGAGTTCCTGGCCCACGAGTTCCTGGCCCACGCCTCCGCCGAAGGCAAGAACGGCGAAGCCCCGGAACATGATCTTCCGCGCCTACTTCGGCAGGGCCGAGTCGATCTTCACGCTCGACGACCTGCTCGGCCTGGCCGACGAGATCGGCCTGGACCGCGAACAGACTCGCCAGGTGCTCGCCGACCGGCGCTACCGCCGTCAGGTGCAGCAGGACGCAAACCAAAGCGCAGCAGCTCGGGGAAGCCGGTGCCCCCTTCACCGTCATCGACGGGCGGTACGCCCTTGCAGGAGCGCAGGACACCGACACCCTGCTCGGCATCCTGCGCCAGGTCTGGGACCAGACCTGCCCGACCGTTCTCGTCGCCGACAACGACGCGGCGATCTGCGGCCCGGACGGCTGCGCGGTTCCCGCCGACCACGCCGCCCACACCTGATCCACACGCCTGATCCACACACCTGATCCACGAGCCGGCCGGGCACCCGATCTCCGCGTGTCCCGGCCGTCACCACACGGAAGAGATCTCGCTGTGCCCACTCTCGCCATCGTCGGCGCCGGTCCCGGCATGGGCCTGGCCATCGCCCGCACCTTCGGCAGCCGCGGCTTCGACGTCGCCCTGATCGCCCGTACCAAGGAGAAGCTGGAAACGCTCGTCGCCCGGCTCGGCCAGGAAGGCATCACGGCCGCCGCGTTCCCCGCCGACATCCTCGACCGCGCCTCACTGACCGATGCCCTGGACGCGGCCAAGGCCCGCTTCGGCGGCATCGACGTACTGGAGTACTCGCCGGCCCCGCACACCCCGGTGCCCGGCCTCGCCCTGGCCGCTCCCTCGCAGGTCACGGTGGACAATCTGCAGCCGATGATCGAGTACGGCTTCTACGGTGCCGTCACGGCGGCCCAGACGGTACTGCCCGCGATGCGCGAGGTGGGCGCCGGGACCCTGCTGTTCACCACCGGCGGCGGTTCCGTGGACCCGGTGCCGATGTTCGGCAACGCCAACGCGGCCCAGGCAGCTCTGCGCAACTGGGTGATCAACCTGAACAAGGAACTGACCGGCAGCGGCGTATACGCCGGGCACGTAGCGATCAACGTCTGGATCGGCGGGGGCGGCCCGGAAGGCAGCCCGACGGCAACGCCCGAGCAGATCGCTCCCCTGTACTGGGACCTGCACGAGAATCGCGACCGCTCCGAGGCCGTCTTCAACGCCTGACGGGCCGGCGTACCCCGTACTTTGCGCTCCATCCCCCGCCCCGACATTCCAGCCTTGGAGTCACGCCGGATCGCCGCGGCCCTGCACAGGGATTGGTGGTGTTGACGAGTCTGGGCACCAGCAGAGCGACGGCATACTCACCGAACGATTCTCGCCGCTGACCCCGATCAGGGTGGAGGCCCAGCGACGAGCTACTGATCGCGCTGGGCCTCTGCCTTGGCCTCGGCCAGGGGTCTTGTGGACGACGCCAACCGGGTCCTTCACTCCGGCCGCGATGATGCGGATCGCGGATGGACGCCCCGCGCTCGCGGCGGGCCAGGATCACGGCACGCTTTTCGTCATCAACCACCGGGCGAGCCGCCGTCCGGCCATCAAGTAGATGTTCCCCGAGGCCGAAGGAGGCGGGCACGGAGTGTGTCAGTCGTCCGGTGGGGTGGCGGGCGGTGGCGGGGCGGTGCGGTGGCTGGCGAGGATGCGGGTCAGGTCGGTGACGGGTGAGGCCGCCAGCTTGTGGTTGGTGTCGTCGTAGCCGCGAGTGGTGCGGGGGTCGGCGTGTCCGGCCAGATCCTGGACCTTGGCAAGTGGGACGTCGTTGCCGAGCAGGGTGGTGATGACGGTGCGGCGTCCGCTGTGGGGGGTCAGCCGCGAGGCCGCGGGCAGCCCGGCCAGTTCCGCCTGCCGGCGGAGGATGTTGGTGACGTCGCGCTGGGTGAGGCGTTTGCCGCCTGGCTTGGCGGGGTCATAGGGGTGCGGTGTGGTGACCAGCAGCGGGCCTGGCGGGCAGGTGCCGTCCGGGTGGCGGCGGGCGCGGAGGGCGAGGTAGGTGTCCAGGACGCGGCACAGCTCGCCGTCCAACCGCACGTAGTCGCGGCCCTCGGGGCCCTTGCCCTTGGCGCGGTGCCACAGGACCCGGTAGCCCGCCTCGGTTCCCAGGTCGGCCAGGTCGGCCTCGGTGAAGGCCGACACGCGCAGGGCCGTGTAGAACAGCAGCGCGACCACGGCCGCGTCGCGCCAGGCCGCCTCCGTCCCGCTGTCGGCGGCGCGGGCCTCGGCCGTGTCGAGGAGACGGGCGGTCTCGGGGACGCTGAGGGTGGGCGCCTTGCGCGCCGACGCCGCGATCTGCGCGCTGGACGGGCGTCTGACCAGCAGGGTCGGGTTGTGATCGGCGACGTCGTTGGACTGCAGGTAGGTGTACCACGACGACACCGCCGCCAGCCGCCGGGCCCGCGTCGCGGCACTGGGGGGACGGACGGCGCCGCGGACACCGACCGTCATGGACGCCGACCAGTCGTCCACGTCCGCGCGGCGGGCGGCCCGCGGATCCAGGCGGGTCCGGGCGCAGTAGTCCAGCCAGCCCGCGAGGTCGCGGTAGTAGGCGCGGCGGGTGGCGTCGCTGTTCTGGCCGCGCAGCCAGGCTGCGGTCAAGGCCCTGGCGCCGTAACGGTCGCCGGGCTCGTCGGAAGGTAGGGCGGGCAACAGTGCCACGGACCCGGCGATGGGATCGCGAACCGGCACCACCGGCACGTCCGGCACGTCCGGCTCCTCCGGACGTCCCGTGACGGCGCTCGGCACCAGGGCGCCGGGCATCGCCTCCCCGCCCATCGCCCTCGACGATGGCTCCCGAGATGTACTCACGCCCATGCCTCCAGTCGAGCGCAGACAATACGAGGCTCCAGGATAACCGTCATTATCCTGGAGCCTCGCGGTCTCTCATATTACGCGTTTCGCGTGTCGCGTTAATAGTTTCGCGCGCTGCTACGCGATAAAGGGGGTGCTGGAGAGTAGGGTGAGCTGCGTGAACAGCGACATCACTGCGGTCGGTACCGGCGTCCAGCCTCCTGACCCGCACTCCGGCAGCGAGGCCCTGCTCGAAGGTTCGGAGGTCACCCAGGGCGCGTCCGCCGAGGACGATCAGTCGGGACCGGCCGGGGAATGCGCGCTGGCCGGCTGCACGCTGCCGCTGCCGCCGCCGGGACGCGGGCGTCCGGCCAAGTACTGCGGCAAGGCCCACGCCGACCAGGCCAGCCGGGACCGCCGCGCCGCTGACACCATCGCCCTGGACGAGCCGCTTCGCCGCGCGGAGGCACTGGCCGGAGGCCTGCCCGCGGCCATCGACGGGCTACAGGAGCAGCTCACC
>JBOHBY010000804.1:0-2463 GCA_050698635.1 Spirillospora sp. | reverse complement strand
GTACCGGGCCGGTCGCCGTTCTGGGCGTCCGGCCCACCGCCGGTCGGGGTTCTCACCCTGCCCCGAAGAGGCCGGTTTATTCGCTTCCGGGCCGGCGCGGTCGTGCGCCGCACCCACCTGGCAGTATAAGGCGAGATCCGTCCCCTCAGGGGCGCGTCTCCCGCCGGCGGAGGACGGCCGACTTCATCCGCGCCACCAGCTCGAGGACGTCGAAGGGCTTGATGATGTACTCGTCGGCTCCGGCCGTCAGTCCGACCACCCGATCCGCGGACAGCGACCTGGCGGTGAGCATGACCACCGTGATGTCCTTCGTACGCTCGTCCTCTCGCAATCGCCGGCACACCTCGACGCCGTCCACCCCCGGCATCATGACGTCGAGCAGGACGACGTCGGGGACGAGGTCGTGGGACTTCTTCAGGGCCTCCTCCCCGTCGGAGGCGGTCGCCACCTCGAAGCCCTCGAGCGCCAGGTTCACCGAGACGAACCTGACGACGTCCTCGTCGTCGTCGGCCACGAGGACGAGACCGCGGCCGTCATCCATCGGCCGGCTCATCGCCCAGCGCGTCCAGGCGCGCGCGCAGGCGCCGGGCGGCCCCGGGCGCATCTACGCCGTCGAAGATGGCGCTGCCGGCGACGACTATCTCCCCGCCCGCGCGCACCGCCTCGTCGACGGTGTCGAGCTTGATGCCGCCGTCGACCTCGACGTCGGCGAGCGCGCCCGCATGCTCGACGAGCTTCTTCGCCTCCGTGATCTTGGGCACGGCCTCGTGGAGGAAGCGCTGTCCTCCGAAGCCGGGGCGAACGGTCATCATCAGCACGACGTCGATCCGGTCCACGTGGGGCTCCACGGCCTCGAGGGCGACGTCGGGGTGAACCGCGAGCCCCACGCCCGAGCCCGCGGCACGTATCTTCGAGATCGCGGCTCCGACATCCTCCACGACTTCCGGGTGGAAGGAGATTCGATCCGCGCCGGCGTCCGCGAACAGCGGCGCGTACCTCACGGGATCCTCGATCATCAGGTGGACGTGCAGAGGCTTGTCGCACGACCGGCGAACCGCTTCCACAATGGTCGGGCCGAAGGTCAGGTTCGGCACGTAGTGACCGTCCATCACGTCGAGGTGGAACCAGTCGACGTGCCCGGCGACCGACGCGATGTCCTCGCCCAGGCGCGCGAAGTCGGCGGTGAGTATCGACGGGGACAGCTGCAGCCGGCGCATCCTCGAATGTCTACACGAAACGCTCTCCGGGTTGCAGGCGCAGGCCGCGCGCCAGCGCCGCGCCGGGCATGCGGCGGCGTCCCTGAACCTGCACGTCGAGGACGGCCACGGGAGCGCCGCCGGTGCCGGCCAGCAGCTCGTCGCCCGCCCGGAGCTCCCCGGGCGGCACGGCGGGCGCACCCGAGCGGATCGCCACCGACCACAGCTTGACGCGTCCCTCCCGGAACGTGCTCCAGGCCCCCGGCACCGGGTTGAGGGCCCTGACCGCGTCGCGCACCTTGGCGGCGTCGAGCGCCCAGTCGATGCGCGCGTCGTCGTCGGACACCTTGGGCGCGTAGGTGGCAGAGCCGTGATCCTGTTCCGTGGGCGCCAGCGCCCCCTCCGCGTAGCGCGGCAGGGTCCGCACCAACAGGTGCGCTCCGATGTCCGCCAGCCGGCCGCCCACCGAGCCCGCGGTGTCCTCGGGTGATACCGCGGTCGTCTCGACGGCCAGCACCGGCCCCTCGTCCATGCCCTCGGTCAGGACCATGATCGACACGCCGGTCTCGGTGACGCCGTCCATCAGGGCCCTCTGCACCGGCGCCGCGCCCCTGTAGCCCGGCAGCACGGAGAAGTGGACGTTGACGAACCCCCGCGGGGGCGCGGACAGCAGCTCGGCGGGCAGGATCTTGCCGTAGGCGACGACCGTGGCGACCTCGGGACCCAGGGTCCGGAGGCGCGCGGCCAGCTCGGGATCGCGGGCCCGGTCGGGCTGCAGGACCTCCACGTCCGCCTCGAGGGCCACCGCCTTCACCGGCGAGGGGCGCAGCTCCATCCCCCGGCCCGCGGGTCGATCGGGGTTGGTGACGACCGCGGCGACCTCGATGTCCGAGGCCAGCAGGGCCCGGAGGCTCGGCACCGCCCAGTCGGGCGTGCCGAAGAAGACCGTCCTGATTCTGCTCGTCACGCGATCGCTCGAGCTCGTCCCTAGAGCGCTTCCTCGGAGCGCGCTGCGATCTCGCGAGGGGCCACGGGGGCCAGTCCGAGCAGCTGCTGACGGAGCGCCGTCATCGCCTCCCGGCGGAGCTCCCCGGGGAGGCGCTCGAGGAACAGCACGCCGTCGAGGTGGTCGGTCTCGTGCTGCAGGCAGCGGGCCAGCATCTCGCTGCCCTCGATCTCCAGCGGCTCGCCGTGCATGTTCCAGCCACGGGCCGCGACGTTGAGGTGGCGCCGGCAGTCGTAGTACATGCCCGGGATGGACAGGCAG
>JBOHBY010000803.1:0-1573 GCA_050698635.1 Spirillospora sp. | reverse complement strand
CCGCCGCTCGGGCCGCCGCGCCCGCGCCTGAACACCTTGTCGGACGCTCGTTTGGGCCCATACGATATCCGGATGACGCCAACGCCAACGCCACGCTTCGTGCTCGTGCTCAGCGAGAACTGGACCCTCACCACCGGCCGCGACCTGCCGACCCTCGTCCGGTGGGCGCGCGAGGCCGAGGACGCCGGATTCGACGCCGCCATGGTCAGCGAGCACATCGTCCTCGGCCCGGACGCGGGCGCGAAGGGCGTGATGGGCAACCCGCGCGACTACGCCTACCCCGGCAACCAGGACCCGTTCACCCCGTGGCCCGGCTCGCTGATGCTGCTCGGCGCGATCGCGTCCGTCACGACGCGGATCAGGCTGGCGGCGGCGGCCGTCCTCGCCCCGCTCCGGCACCCGCTCGCCCTGGCCCGCGACATCGGCACGCTCGACCTGCTGTCGGAGGGGCGCCTGGTCGTCCAGCCGACCGTGAGCTGGAGCCGCGACGAGTACGCGGCGCTCGGCGTCCCGTTCGGCAAGCGCGGCGCGATCCTCGACGAGCAGCTGGAGATCTGGGACCTGCTGTGGCGCGGCTCCCCCGTCTCCTACAGCGGCACGCACTTCTCGTTCGAGGACGTCTACTTCGAGCCCCGCGCGTACCGTCCGGACGGGCCGCGCATGTGGCTCGGCGGCCAGCACCTCCACGACAAGCTCCTCAGGCGGCTCGTGAAATACGGGCACGGCTTCCACCCGCTCGGCCGTCCCACGCCCGAGGAGACCGACCGCCTCGCCGCCGCCATGGCCGCCGCCGGACGGGACGCCGCCGACCTGGAGATGATCGGCGGCTGCCGTCCCGTGTTCCCCGACGACGACTCGGTGTCCCCGCTCGAACCGGCGCTGGAGAGCATCCCATCGCAGCTCGAACAGGGGTTCACGACGTTCTGCATCAAGCCGTCGCAGTTCACCGACGACCCGGACGGCGTCGGCGCGTTCTGCCGCGAGGTCGTCCGCCGGGCCGGCGCGCTCACGTCATGAACGGTGCGGCGCGCGGACGCCGCGGAACTCCCAGTCGCCGCCGAACGCGGTGGAGATGACCTCCTCCGACTCGGTCGGCTGCGCGCCGCAGTCGTCGCGGACCGGCACGGGCCCCGCGACGATGTGGTTGCGGAGCCGTCCGAGCCCCTCCGCCTCGACCTCCACGACGTCGCCCGGCCGGACGGGACGCGAGTTCGCCGGCGTCCCCGACAGCAGCACGTCGCCCGGGTAGAGCGTGATCGTGCGGGCGATGTCGGCGACGAGATAGTGCATGTCCCACTCCATCTCGTCGGTGCTGCCGTCCTGCACCAGCTTGCCGTTCACATACGTCCGCAGGTACTTGCCATGGAAGTCCCAGCCGGTGACGAGGCCGGGTCCGAGCGGGCAGAGGGTGTCGGAGCCCTTCACCCGCAGCATCGACCCGGCGTCGGTGTCGCGGAAGTCGTGCAGCCCGAAGTCGTTCGCGATGGTGTACCCGGCGATGGAGTCCCCAGCCTCCGACAGCGGCACCCCCCGGCAAGCGCGCCCGATCACGATCGCGACCTCACCCTCATAA
>JBOHBY010000802.1:0-3839 GCA_050698635.1 Spirillospora sp. | reverse complement strand
GCCTGGTCCCGAGGCGCCGCCGTCAGCGCCCGAGCCGCTTCCCCGGGCGGCCGCCCCGCGACGGAGGCGGCGAGCTCCGCGTCTGACGGTTCGTGCTTCCGCGTGGGGTCGTGCTTCCGCGTTGGTTCCTGCTGGGGCGGTGGTTCCTGCTTGCGCGTCGATCCTTGGTCTCGCGGGGGTCGCTGGTCCCGGGGCGGTTGCTGGCCTCGGGGCGATCGGCCGGGGGAGACCGTGCCGCGGAGGGCGGCGGCGGCCTGGGCGAGGGTGGGGCGTGACCGCGGGTCCTTGGCGAGCATCGCCGTGACCAGGGCGGACAGCGGGCCGTCCAGGGGGTCCGGGTCATCGGACAGGACGCGTAGCAGCGTCGTCTTGGGGTCGGTGTCGGGGTCGGGGCCGCTGAACGGGAGGCGGGCCGTCAGGGCGTAGTACAGCGTCACGCCGAGCGACCACGTGTCGGACGGCGGCCCTACCTCGCCGTGGCGCAGGCGTTCGGGGGCTATGAAGCCGACCGTCCCCACCACGGTGTGCGGGCCGGTCAGGCTCGTCCGCTCGTCCTGGATCGCCGCGATGCCGAAGTCCACGAGGAACACCTGCCGCCGCTCCGTCAGCAGGATGTTCGCGGGTTTGACGTCCCGGTGCAGGATCCGTGCGGCGTGCACGGCCTGGAGCGCGTCGGCCACGGTGGCGCCGATCCGCGCCACGGCGGGCACCGGCTGCGGGCCGGACGCGGCCACGGTGTCGGTGACCGACCGGCCCTCGATGTACTCCATCACCAGCCAGGGGTCGCCGTCGGCGTCGATCACGTCGTAGATCTCGACGATGGCCTTGTGCCGCACCCGGGCCAGCGCGCGGGCCTCCAGGATCGCGCGGGTGCGCAGGTCGTCGCGGGCTCGTCCCAGAGCGCCCGGGGTCAGCTGCTTGACCGCGACGATGCGGCCCAGCAGCAGGTCGGTGGCCCGCCACACCGTCCCCATGCCGCCCGAGGCGATCTGGTCGCGCAGCTCGTAACGGCCGGCCAGCAGACGGCGGTCGCGCTGGTCAGAAATCGTCGTCGTCCTCGGTGTACAGGTCGATGCCGCTGGAGCGCCCGGACGGCTCGGCGCGCGTCCGGTTGTCCTCCATGTTCCGCAGTGCGGCGTCGTCCGGGAGCCGCTGCTCGCCGGTGTCGTGGGTCGGCGCCGGGACGTGCATCGGCTCCGGCGGCCGTGTCGGCTCCTCCGGTTCGGAGGAGCGCCCCCAGATCCGCCGCACGGCGGTGGTCTGGCCGTCCGCGTCCCTGGCCGGGAACCCGCCAGGGGCACCGGCCGAGGCACCGGCCGGGCGCGACATGGGCGGGGCCAGCTCCGCGCGGAGTTCGCGGGCACGCTTGGCGTCCCGGGCGTCCTTGTACTTCTCGTACCGGCCGGCGGTGTGCATCAGCTTGACGGCCACCGGAAGGCATTCGATCAGCAGGAAGACCAGGAACAGCAGGAACCGCGCCCCGCTCAGCGTCGGGTCGCCCGCGGACGCCTCGTTGAGCGCCTCCAGGCGGATGAGCAGGCCGCCCTGGGCACGGTTCTCGGCGTCGAACCGCCGCTGCAGGTCGTCGCTGCGCTGGACGGCCGCGTCCAGTTGTGCCTGCGCCTTGGGCAGTTCCTGGCGGGCCTGCTCCACCCGGTTGCCGCGGGAGGCCTGGTCGTTGGCCGTCAGTTGCTCGCGCCGCTTCTCGATCTGCGCGTTCAGCGCCGTCACCCGGGCGCGCGCCTGGTCGTAGGCGCGCTTGCTGGCTTTGGCCAGCACCCCGTCGCCCTTCTTGGTGCAGCCGTCACCGCCGTAAAGCTGGCACTGCCACTCCTTGTAGTGCCGGTCGGCCTCGTTCTGCTGGGCGTTCCGGTCGGCGGTGAGCTCCTTGATCTTCGTGTCGGCGGCCGGGTTGCTGGGGGTGTCGCCGCCGGAGTTGATCGTCGCGTGGTGCCGTGCCACCTCGGCGCGCCAGAACGTGACCTGGGCGCCGATCGGGCCGCTCTGCTGCTCCCGCGTGAACGCGCCGGCGCTGCGCTGCTTGATCTCCACGACCTGCGCGTCGATCTCGGCTTTGAAGATCTGCAGGACGAGTGGGGTGGAGACGACGGCGCCGAGCAGGATCGCCATGAGGAACCGGGGGAGCGCGAACCGCCATCGTCCCGGATAGCCGTGCGGCGGCATGGACACCACCAGCCAGCGGTCCAGTGTCAGGATCGCCAGCCCCCACAGCGCCGCGAACAGGACCGAGACCAGGGGATTGACGCCGACGGCCGAGTACAGGGCGAACCACATGGACAGTGTGGCCAGCCCACTGGTGATCAGAATCGCGCCGCCGAGCCCTACGAATTTCCCGCGTTCGCTGGGGAATTTGTCCAGATCTTCCGGTTGTTCCCCGGAAAGCCGGATCAGGAAGCCGGGCACAACATTCCCCTTCCGGGAAGCGGTCGGGCGGCCACGATATCCGAACTAGGATGGTTTCCTCCAACGGGAGTATTCGGCCATGTTCGGACGCCAGTTCTGTGGCGTATGAAACAGACAAGGGTCGGAGATTCTGGATAATCCGGTGTTGCGGGCCGTGCCCGCAACACCGTCGGACAGCTGCGCGGGGAGTCTCCTCTTGACCCAGCCGGAAAGGACACTCGACCGCTACCGGATCCGTGCCGCGCTCACGACGGCGCTGGGCAGCCTCACCGACGGGCAACGTCTGACGCTCGTCGACCTGGGTGCGGAGCGGTTGGTCACCTGGGAGATGTCACGCGACCCCGTGGGCACCCCCACCGGGACCGCGCGCCCGGGCATTCCGTGGAGCGATGTCTTCGAGGGCGCCGACCGGCCGGAGGACGTGCTGGCCCGCGCGGTACCGTCCGGCGCGGTCATGCTGGCGTGCACGCGGCCCGACGGCGTGTACGCCACGAAGGCGCTGGACGACCTGCGCCGCGCGCATCCCGACGCCCCCGTGTTCCTGCTGGACGACGTGGCGCGCTTCCCCATCCGCGACCTGCTCAAGGATGTGGTGGCCGACCAGCCGCTGACCCAGTGGTACGACCTGGTGGTGCTCGAACGGTCCCCGAGCGGGCGGCTGTCGATCGGCCATCGCCAGCTCTTCGTCGTCAACGCCCGCCGCGGCGACCGGACCATCCTGACCGTCGACTGCGAGCCCTCCGGCGCCGGGGGAACCGCGTTCGCGGTGGTCGCCCACGGCGAGCACGATCAGGGCTTCCGCCTGGTCGGCGTGCAGTCGGCGAAGGTCCCGCCCGGCCGTTACGAGGTGACGGCGGAGCTGCGCCGTCCCGGGCTGGTCCGGTTCGACGGGCTGACCGTGCGTCCCCGCCGTGACGAGCGCGACTGGGGCCGGTTGGTGGCGGACGTGCCCCAACGCCTCCCCGACGCGGGCAGCGGGGTGCACCTGGTGTGCGCGATCGAGACCAGCGGCCCGGCCGACCAGGTCGCCGAACGCATCGCCCGCGCCGAGGACGTCGTCGTCCACGCCGGAGCGGAACTGCACGATCGGGTACGGGTGTCGGTGCTGACCTACGGGCCGCACCGGCTGGAACGTGCCGCGCCCGACGTCCCCGAGACGGTGCTGGTGTGGGACGCACCCGCGAACGCGGCGGGCGCCGCGCTGGGCCGGCTGGCAGACCGTCCTCCCGAACCGGTCGGCTACCCGGTGGCGGCACGGCTGGAGTGCGCGCTCACCCTGGTCGCGGACCGGCTGCATTCGACCCACGGACGGGCCGCGCTGCTGACCATCGGGGACCGTCCGCCCAACCCGCTGCGGGCCGCCACCGGGTCCGCCCTGCCCTGCCCCAGGCGGCGGGACGCGATGACCGCCTGGA
>JBOHBY010000801.1:0-1527 GCA_050698635.1 Spirillospora sp. | reverse complement strand
CCCGCGACGGGATGTCGCGGGCGCGGGCGGTCAGCCGACGGTGAGGTCGATGGGGTCGACTCCGCGTGGCTCGAAGCCGAGGGTCTGGCCGTAGAACGCCAGCTCGGCCTCCAGGCAGCGGACGACGGTGCCCGCCCGCCGGAAACCGTGCGACTCGCCCTCGAACGTCAGGTACGCGTACGGCGTCTTCTTCGCCGCCAGCGCCGCCGCGAAGCGCTCTGACTGGTCCGGTGGGACGACCGGGTCGTTCACGCCTTGGAGGAGCAGGACGGGGCACGCGGTCCGGTCGGCGTTGTTCAGCGGCGAGCGCTCCTCGTAGGCGCGTTCGAAGCCGGGCAGAGGGCCGATCAGGCCGAACAGGTACTGCGACTCGAAATCGTGCGTGGCGGCGACGAAGCTTTGCAGCTCGCTGACTCCGTAGTAGGACGTCGCGGCCTTGAACACGTCGGTTTGGGTGATCGCGGCGAGCGTGGTCCAGCCGCCCGCTGAACCGCCGCGGATGGCCAGGCGGGCCGGGTCGGCTATGCCGCCGTCCACGAGGGCCTGGGCGGCGGCTACGGCGTCTTCCACGTCCACGATGCCCCACTGGCGGCGCAGCCGTTCACGGTAGGCGCGGCCATAGCCGGTGGACCCGCCGTAGTTGACGTCTACGACGCCTATGCCGCGGCTGGTGAAGAACGCACGTTCCAGGTCGAGAACCGTGGAGACGCGGCCCGTCGGCCCGCCGTGTACGAAGACCACGTACGGCGGCAGTTCGCCCTCTGGCGCGACCGCTTCCGGGTTGGTCGGCGGGTAGACGTAGGCGTGGACGGGACGTCCGAACGGCCCGTCCAGGCGCTCGGCGCGCGGCTTGGACAGGTACGCGACGTTGGGCAGCTCGGCCAGTTCCTTGCGCAGCCCCTCAACGCGACCGGTCGTGGTGTCGACCCGGACGACCGACGACGGCAGGTCGGGGCCGCCCGCGATGCCGACGATCGTCGTCCCGTCCGTGGACAGTTGCGTCTGCCAGTGCTCGTACGGCACCTCCACGTCGGCGAGTTCCAGCGTCTCGGGGTCGTAGACGCCGAGGCGCAGGTTCCCCTCACCGTGCAGGACGGCGAGACGGCCGTCGCCGAGCAGCGCGTACGGCATGCCGCCGAGCTGCCACAGCGGGCCCGCGAACTCCTCCTCCGCCGGGTACAGCGCCTGCGGCGACTCGCCGTGCAGGCCGACCTGGTAGATGTTCCACCAGCCGGGCCAGTCGGAGATGACGTAGAGGGACTGGTCGTCGCGCCACAGCGGCGCCAGCGCCGACTCGGTGAGCCCGCCCTTGACGGTGCGGGGCGCGACCGTCGTGCCGTCCTCGATCGCGGCGACGCGGAGCTCGGTGCCGTCCCAGGGCATGCGCGGGTGGTTCCACTGCACCCATGCCAGGTGGCCGCCGCTCGGGGACGGCGCGGGGGAGGCGTAGAAGTCGGCGCCGGTGACGAGCTCGCGGATCGCGCCCGCGTCGTCGGCGGCGCTGCCGTCCAGGGGGACGGCGACGAT
>JBOHBY010000800.1:0-3479 GCA_050698635.1 Spirillospora sp. | reverse complement strand
GTCCCCGACCGTGGCGAAGCCCGTGACGAGCCAGCCCAGCGGAAGGGGCCAGGGCGTCCAGACGGGGACGCACGTGTCGAGCAGCACGGCGGCCAGCCCGTCCGGACCGGGTCGCTTGGCCGGCTGCCTCGGCAGGACGGAGCCGTGCACGCCGCAGATCCAGTCGCTCGACCAGAGGCTGGGCTCTTGCACGGGACCCGCGCAGCGCGGGCAGCTGGGCTCCGCCCTCATGACTACCCACCCTGCGCGGCGGCGTCCCGGCTCGTCAAGTTCGGACGGGTCGACGCGCGGGAAATGGGGGACAAAATGGGGTCATGCGCGTGCGTTGCGTCGGCGGGATCGTCCTGGACGAGGCCGGACGGCTGCTCATGGTCCGGCGGGGACACCCGCCGGACGAGGGCCTGTGGTCCATCCCGGGCGGACGGGTCGAGCCCGGCGAGGACGACCCGGCGGCCGTCGCACGGGAGCTGAAGGAGGAGACCGGCCTGGACGTCGTCGCCGGTGCCAAGGCCGGGTCGGTGGAGCGTCCGGGGCCGGACGGCATCGTCTACGAGATCCACGACTACACGGCGGCGGTCACGGGCGGGACGCTCCGCGCCGGGGACGACGCGTCCGACGTGCGCTGGATCTCCCCGGACGAGCTGTGCGGCCTGCCCGTCACGCCCGGCCTCCTGGACGCGCTGATCCTGTGGGATCTCCTATGAGACCGGGGTCGGCTCGGCGGCCGCGGCCACGGGGACGTCGTCCTCGTCGTCCGGTCCGGTCGTGACGGTCTGGACCTTCATCCGCCGCGCCAGCCACACGACGGCCGCCGCGTACAGCGCCATCGGGACGATGTCGGCGACGACGACCTGCCACGGCACGCCGCCCTGCTCGATGTCGAGCTCACCGACCGCCGCCGGGAACAGGAACGCCATCAGGTTGTTCAGCACGTGCAGCGCGATGCTCGACTCCAGGCCGCCCGTCCGCACCGCCAGCCACGCGGCGATCGCGCCGAAGGCGAAGATGTCGAGGATGCCCCAGCCGGTGTAGCCGTGCCCGGACGTGAACAGCGCCGAACCGACGACGATGCCCGGCCACGGGGTACGGAACACGACGCTGAGGGCTTTTCCGACGTGCCGCTTGGCGTTCTCCAGCGTGCAGGCACCCACGGCCTGGAGCATCCAGCCGCGGAACACGAACTCCTCCGCCGCCGCCTGGAACGGCACCAGCAGGACGATCACGATCGCCGGAAGGATGAAGTCGCCCCAGCCGACCCAGTGCTCGTCGCCGCCCGACTGGTCGTCGACGGCGATGGCCGCCAGGACCGACGTCCCGTACGACACGACGCAGAACAGGACGGCCAGGCCGCAGCACGCCAGCATCCAGCGCCAGCGCAGCCGTCCGGCGACCGACGCGAGCGTCCCGGGCCGCCGCCGCTGGATCCCCCACACCGCGAGCAGCGCCACCGGCAGGAACACCGCCAGCGACGCCAGGTTGAGCGCCAGGTCGGCCGTCTCGTCCCCGAAGACCGAGTCGCCGCCCGAGTCGGGTGTGTCCCCCGTCGCCAGCACCTGGACGATCATCCCGATGAGCATGAGCCCGATGGCCAGGACCATCCCGACGGCCGCGATCGCGAGCGTCCCGACCAGCGGCCGCCACCACCGGTGCGCCTCGGTGCGCGCCAGCCGGTGGAACGGCGTCCCCTTCGCCGCCGCGACCGTCCACGGCCGCTTCACCGGCGGCGCGCCATAACCCCCATAACCCGCGTAGCCCGCATACCCCCCGTACGGCCCACCCATGTAGGGCGGCGCGGCGCCATAAGGCGGTGCGGCGCCATAGGGCGGTGCGGCGCCATAGGGCGGCGGCGCGGCACCGTAGCCCTGCGGCCATCCGGTGGGCTGGCCTGGGTTGTACGGCTGAGGTGGCTCCGCCGGGGTGTGCCGTTGCGGATCGGCTGGGCGGGACTGCTGGGGTGTTTCGGAGCCGGGCGGGAGATCAGGGTCCAGCGGGGCCCAGCCGTCGGCGTCCCCTGGTTCTGACACGTGCGCCCCTCCCGTGATGGCTTCGCCTTCCTGGGACGAATCGTACGGGCAGTCAGTCCCCCGAGGGCGCATCCAGGCTCTTGGTGCGGGTCAGCCCGGCGGCGCGGCCCTTCGCCGCCACGACGAGGGCCATCTTGCGGGACGCCTCGTCGATCATCTCGTCGCCGAGCCGGACGGCGCCGCGCCCCTCGACGTTCACGGAGTGCGCGTAGGCGTCCAGGATCAGTTCGGCGTGGTCGTAGTCGTCCTGGGACGGGGAGAACACCGCGTTCCCCGCCTCGATCTGCGTCGGGTGCAGCACCCACTTGCCGTCGAAGCCGAGCGCGGCCGAGCGCTGCGCGACCCGCGTGAACGCGTCGACGTCCTTGATGTTGAAGTACGGGCCGTCGATGGCCTGCAAGCCCTGGGCGCGGGCGGCCATCAGGATCCGCATCAGGATGTAGTGGTAGGCGTCGCCCTCGGTGTAGCCGGGCGGCTGCTCGCCGACGACGAGCGTCTTCATGTTGATCGACGCCATCAGGTCGCCCGGCCCGTACACCAGCGACTCCAGCCGGGGCGAGGACGCGGCGATCGCGTCGATGTTGACCATGCTGCGGGCGTCCTCGATCTGGGCCTCGATGCCGATCCGGCCCGCGGGCAGGCCCGTCGCCGTCTCGATCTGGGTGAGGAGCCGGTCGAGCCACTGGACGTGCCCGGCGTCCTGCGCCTTCGGCAGCATGATCGCGTCGAGGTTGGCGCCGGCGCCCTCGACGATCTCGATCACGTCCCGGTACGCCCAGTGGGTGTCGAGGTCGTTGACGCGGACCACCCGGGTCTTGCCCGTCCAGTCGCCCTCGTTCAGCGCCTCGACGACGAGCTTGCGGGCGTCCTGCTTGGCGGACGGCGCGACGGCGTCCTCCAGGTCGAGGAGGACCTCGTCGGCGGGAAGGCCCTGCGCCTTCTCGATGAAGCGGGGGTTGCTGGCTGGGACGGAGAGGGTGGTTCGGCGAGCGCGCATGCCCGGATCGTATCCGGGCGATATGAGACCCTCTGAACATGGGTGAGCTGAACGCGGCGCTGGTGGAGGAGGCGGCCAAGAAGTCGGGGCTGCTGTGGCTGGATCTGCCCGGCCTTCCGCAGCCGAGGGCCGCCTGGCATCTGTGGCACGAGGGGTCGGCGTACGTGCTGACCGGCGGGGACGGCGAGCAGCCGCTGCCCGGCCTGCCGGAGGCCGAGCGGGTGACGGTGATCCTGCGCAGCAAGGACAAGGGCGGGCGGCTGATCACGTTCGTCGCCGACGCCGAGCAGGTCGAGCCGGGATCGGAACTGTGGGACGCCGTGACGCCGCAGCTCGCCAAGGACCGCCTGAACGCCGGGTCACACGAGGGCCAGGTGGAGCGGTGGGCGACCGAGTCGTGGATCATCCGGCTCACCCCGGCCGAGGAGGTCGTGGAGACGGCGGAGGCGGCCGCGGGG
>JBOHBY010000799.1:0-4913 GCA_050698635.1 Spirillospora sp. | reverse complement strand
CCGCGAAGGCGGCCGGCGAGGCGCGCGGCCACATGACACCGGTGACGTTCGGCGACATGGCCGAAGCCAGGGCCGCCCGCGCCGCCCGCTGGCCCGAGGCATCCGACGAGACACTGGACGACGAGCTCGCCGAGCACCTCCAGCACGGCGCGGACGGACGGCTCCGCTGGCGCTACGAACCGGCCGCGGTCGTCGCCGCGTACTCCGACATGGCACGGCCGCACGTCCCGCCGCCCGTCGGCGTCCCCACCCATCTGGTGATCGCGACCCAGGCCGACCTTGTGCGCCCCGAGTTCGTGGTGGACTGCCGCACGGCCCTCGGCCCGGGCCTCACGATCAGCGAGATCGAGGCCGGGCACATGCTCTACGTCGACCGCATCGACGAGACGGGCGCGCTGCTCAGCGGCTGGTTCGGCGAAGACGCCGGCGGCCGGTGATCGGCGGCAGCGTCAGCGGGGTGTGCAACCCCGGCCGTGCCTCGGCCACCGCGGGGATGGCGTTGACCAGGCGCGCCGCCGCCGCGACCGCCTCCGGCACGGACGGGTCGGCGGCACCGGGGCTGGCGACGTCCAGCCGCCACGGCGGCTCACCCGCCATCTCCACACGGTGGCCGCCAGGCTCACCGAACGGCGCCACCGGCCAGTGCGGGGCGAGATCCTCACGCAGCCGGGCCACCCGCTCGACGCTGATCACGGAACGTCCGCCGAGCACGCCCGACACCTGAAATCTCAACGCCGCCGTCGTCCCCTTGGCGATCCGCCCACCGGCCACGTCGAACGACTCGGGCGCCGGACACACCTCGTGGCTCTCTTCGAGACCGTCCAACGGCACGGCCAGTTCCTCGGCGAGGAGCCTGATCACCGGCCCCCACCTCGACGCGGGCGCCCCCGCCCGCACGACCGGCGGACGATGCCCGATCGGCCCCCCGAACCCGTACTCGCGTCCGAACCGCCCGTGGCAGGCGATCTCGGTGATCTTGATGCCGTCGAGCCGCGCGCCGGCACCGCTGAGCACCAGCGGAACCAGATCGAACGCGAACCCCGGGCCCATGGTCAGGCAGGCCGCGCCACCGGTCGCACAGGCCGCGCGAAGCCGCCGTACGACGCCCTGATCGGCCGACTTCGGATGGACCATCGCGGTCGGCGCGTCCGACACCACCCCGGCGCCCGACTCCAGGACGCGGCACAGATCGTCCACGACCCGGCCCCGGGCCGTATGGCTGACCACGTGGGGCCGCAGCGCGAGAAGATCGGCCGGGTCCGCGGTGGCGAGCACCCCGGTGGGACGGCCGGTCCCGGCCAACTCGGCGGCGTCGAGCCCCGCCCCGCGATGATCGTCGGCCACGACCCCGGCGAGCTCGAGATCCGGGTGCTCGATGACGGCCCGCAATGCCTGCCTGCCGAGATGCCCCGTCCCCCAATGGCCGACAAGGTACGACATGCCACCCCATTTCTGACCAAGCGTTCGGTCAAGTGCGCGCATTGTAAGCAGGGCGTTCCGGCCAGGACGAGACCCGCCCGGGACGTACATCCGTGCACAGGAGGGCACAACCATCTGGTGACACTTCGCACAGGTCCGCGCACGTTCGGGGTGGAGGAGGAACTGCTCCTCGTCGACCCCGAGACCGGCGTCCCCCAAGCGGTCTCCGGCTCCGTCATCCGGTACGCCCGCCGGCACGACGAGCTGTTCCTCACCGGCGGACGGCGCTCGAAGGCACTACAAACCGAGCTACAGCGCGAACAGCTGGAGACGGCCACCCCGGTCTGCACGTCCCTCGCGGAGATCTCCGAGCATGTCAGGTCGGCGCGGCTGGCGGCGGCGCAGTCGGCCGCCGGGGTCGCGGTCTCGGTAGCGGCCCTCGCGACGTCACCGGTCGCCGTCCGCCCGTCGCTGACCCCGTCGAACCGCTACCAGCGCATGTCGAACGCCTACGGGCCGACCGCCGACCAGCAGCTCACCTGCGGCTGCCACATCCATGTCGGCGTCGACTCCCCCGACGAGGGCGTCGCCGTCCTGGACCGGATCCGCCCCTGGCTGCCGCCGCTGCTCGCCCTCAGCGCGAACTCGCCCTTCTGGCAGGGCGCCGACACCGGCTACGACAGCTGGCGGTACCAGGTCTGGGGACGCTGGCCGTCCAGCGGCCCGACGGAGCTGTTCGGCTCCGCCAAGGGATACCGGACGACGGTCGAGGCCCTCCTCGCCACCGGCGCCCTCGTCGACGAAGGCATGATCTACTTCGACGCCCGCCTGTCGCGCCACTACCCGACCGTGGAGATCAGGGTCCCCGACGTGTGCCTGAACGCCGACGACGCCGTGCTGATGGCCGCGCTCGTCCGCGCACTGGTCGACACGGCCGCCGCCGCCTGGCGCGACGGCGACCAGCCCGACCCGGTCCGCGCCGACCTGATGCGGCTGGCGATGTGGCGCGCCGGACGGTCCGGGCTGCGGGACGACCTCGTCCACCCGTCCACCCGCTGCGCCGCCCCCGCCCACCAGGTCGTCGGCGCACTCCTCGACTACCTGGTCCCGGCCCTCGACCGCGCAGGCGACCTCGACGCGACGACCCGCATGCTCAACGACCTCCTAGAACGGGGCAACGGCGCCCAGTTCCAACGAGCCGTCTACGCCCGAACCCAGAACGTCACCGCCGTGGTAGCGGAAGCCGTGCAACACACCGTCCCGGCCTGAACCCCTGCCAGAATCCTCAAATGCCCCACCTGGACAACACCGCCCTAGAACGCTCCCCGGTGGTGGCCAACACCTTCATGAACCGCGAGCGCACCCTCGCCGCCTACACCCGCGAACTGGGCATCGACATCCCGTCCGAAGTCGGCTCCGGCCACTGGCTGGACCTTTGCTGCGGCACAGGCAGAGCCCTGATCGAGGCGACGACCGAACTCCCCGCCGAAGCGAGCATCACCGGCGTAGACCTGGTGGACCACTTCGTCCCAGGCAAGCCCCCACCCTCCCTACGCCTGGTCACCGCTTCGATCACAACCTGGAATCCGGACACCCCATCCGAACTGATCACCTGCGTGCACGGCCTGCACTACATCGGCGACAAGCTAGGCGTCCTGACCCGAGCCGCAGGATGGCTGACAGACGATGGCCTGCTAGTGGCCAACTTCGACCTCCAAAGCATCCGCCTCCCCGACAACACCCCAGCCGGCCGCCCCCTGACCACCGCCCTACGCCTGGCAGGCTTCACCTACGACCCCCGCCGCCACCGCATCTCCCTACGCGGCCACAGAAAAATAGAACTCCCCTACACCTACCTGGCCGCCGACGACCAGGCCGGCCCGAACTACACGGGCCAACCGGCCGTCAACAGCCTCTACCGACGCTTTTGAAAGGGGAGATAACGCTCTGCGCGGCGGTGGCGGGCCAGTAGGCCGGTGGATTCGACGGCGAGGATGCGGTCGAAGCGGAAGGCGCGGACGCCGCGGCGCATGCGGCACCAGCCGACGAGGTACCAGTGGTCGCGGTGGACGAGGCAGGTCACGGGCTCGACCTCGCGGATCGTGACGTTGGCGGCGGCGTCGCCGTAGCAGAGCCGGACGACGCGGTGCTCGGTGATCGCGGCGGCGATCACGCGGGCGCGGTCGGAGGTGGCGGCGTCGAGGGGGCGGGTGAGGGTGGTGAGCGTGGTGGCGACCACGTCGTCGTGGGGGGCGGCGTCGAGGAGGGTGTGCAGGGCGCGGCGGGCGGTGGTCGCCTGCGGGCCGGCGCCGAGGTGCGCGAGCGAGAGCGCGAGTGCGGAGATCTCCGCCGCGGACAGGGCGGCGGGTGCGGTGGTGGAGGTCTGCGGGTGCGTCGCAACGTTCGCCATGGTTCGAGCATACGTTCGAACACTGACATTTTGGAGTGCGCGGGGACCTTCGGATCGAGTCACATGACCCAACGCGGCGGCCCCGGACGACGATGATCGGCATCGCGGTTGAGAAGGCGACCTCGGATGGTGAAAACTTGGGCACCAAAACGTGCTCTATATGGGGGAATCGGGGCGAACATGGGCCGAGCATGGACCGGCGTTGAGTGAGTGACGCGCGGGTGGGCCGGCCCCCCATGAGCCGAGACGAGGCGGACGGCGCGCTCGCGCGGCTCCGCGACGAGCGGGAGCGCATCAGCGCGGCGCTGCTCGAACTGGAGGCCCACCAGGGCTACCAGCTGCTGGAGGGGGCGGCGCTGGACGGGGAGACGCTGCGCGTGCGGTCCGAGGTGCGGGCGGGCCTGGCCTCGCTGTGGGCCCTGTTCGACGTCTACGGCCGGGTGCTCGGCGCGGCCGAGGAGCTGCGGGCCCGCCATTCCAGGCCGGGGCAGGCGCAGCTCAAGGAGCTCACGTGGCTGCTCGCGGGCCCGTCGGTGGAGTTGCCCGCCGAAGAGGTGCCGCTGGAGCGGCGGACGCTGCTGTCCGTCCCGTCCGGGGAGAAGCTGACCCTGCGCGCGGCGGTGGAGCGGATGACGCCGCTGTACGAGGAGGCCGCGCGGGCGGTCGCGGCGCTGGACACGGTCTGGTCGGCGCTGCTGTCGCGGCTGGCCGAGGTGGAGGCGGAGCGGCGGGCGGCGGAGGAGCTGCTGGCGTCCCTCGGCGGGACGGAACCCGAACTGGACCGGCTCCGCGCCGATCTCGCGGTCGTCGCGACCCTCGTGCGGAGCGACCCGATGGCGCTGGCGCGCGACGGACGCGCCGACACCGGACGGCTCGACGCGATCAGGACGGGCCTCGCCGAGGTGCGCCGCGGCCTGGCGGAGGCGGAGCGCCTGCGGGACGGGTTCGCCGACCGGCTCCGCGGTGTGGCGGCCGTCCTGGAGCGGCTGCGCGAGACGGAGGCGGAGGCCCGCCGGGTCCGCGACGAGGTCCTCGCCAAGATCGTCAAGCCGACGCTGCCCGCGGACCTGCCCGTGCGGTCGGC
>JBOHBY010000798.1:0-6314 GCA_050698635.1 Spirillospora sp. | reverse complement strand
CTCCAGGTGTCGGCGCAGCTCACCACCGTCGTCGAGGTGGACATCACCAAGATCGCGCGGCTGCGGGAGCAGGCGAAGGCCGAGTTCCAGTCCCGCGAGGGCGTCAAGCTGTCGTTCCTGCCGTTCTTCGCGCTGGCGACGGTCGAGGCCCTCAAGGCGCACCCGAAGCTGAACGCCGTCATCAACGCCGAGACCAACGAGGTCACCTACCACGAGGTGGAGAACCTCTCCATCGCCGTGGACGTCCCCGAACGCGGCCTGATGGTCCCGGTCGTGCACAACGCCGGGCAGCTGAACCTGGGCGGCCTCGCGCAGCGGATCGCCGACATCGCCGAACGCACCCGCACCAACAGGGTGAGCCCGGACGAGCTCGCCGGCGGCACGTTCACGCTGACCAACACCGGCAGCCGGGGCGCGCTGTTCGACACCCCGATCCTCAACCAGCCGCAGGTCGGCATGCTCGGCACCGGCGCGGTCGTGAAGCGTCCCGCCGTCATCGACGACCCCGACCTCGGCGAGGTCATCGCGGTCCGGTCGATGGTGTACCTGGCGCTGACCTACGACCACCGGCTGATCGACGGCGCCGACGCCGCCCGCTTCCTCGGCACGATCAAGCACCGCCTGGAGGAGGGCAACTTCGAGTCCGAGCTCGGCCTCTGACCCGTCCCCCGGACGACCCCGGACCCCGCCGCGGCCCACGCCCCGGCGGGGTTCTCGTCTTGAGATTCTCAGCAACCGGTGGGGTCCTCCACCTAGGGTGGGTGCCATGAGGGTCACCATCACGGGCTCGTCGGGCCTGATCGGCTCGGCGCTGGTGCGGTCGCTTCGGGGGGACGGCCACGAGGTCATCAGGCTGATCAGGAGGGAACCGTCCAGACCCGACGAGGCGCGCTGGTCCCCCGCGGACGGCTGCGTCGAAGCGGCGTCGCTGGACGGCACGGACGCGGTCGTCCACCTGGCCGGCGCCGGAATCGGCGACCGTCCGTGGACGAGGGCGTACATGCGCAAGATCCGCGACAGCCGCCTCACCGGCACCCGGACGATCGCCGAGGCCATCGCCGCCGCCGGTCCCCGGCCGCCGGTGCTGGTCTGCGGGTCCGCGATCGGGTACTACGGCGACACCGGCGGCCGGGAGGTCGACGAGAAGGGCGCCGCCGGGCGCGGGTTCCTGGCCGCGCTCGTCCGCGACTGGGAGGCGGCCGCCGCGCCCGCCAGGGAGGCCGGCGTCCGCGTCGTCCATCCGCGCAGCGGCGTCGTCCTGTCCCGCGAGGGCGGCATGCTCGCCATGACGCTCCCCCTGTTCAGGCTCGGCCTCGGCGGCAGGCTCGGCGACGGCCGTCAGTGGACGAGCTGGATCTCCATCCGCGACCACGTCGCCGCGCTGCGCTTCCTCATCGACCACGAGATCGCCGGTCCGGTCAACCTGACCGCGCCGAACCCGGTGACCAACGACGCGTTCACGAAGGCGCTCGGCCGCGCGCTGCGCCGGCCGACGCGGCTGACCGTCCCGAAGTTCGCGCTGCGGGCGGCGCTGCGCGGCTTCGCCGACGAGGGCCCGCTGATCAGCCAGCGGGTCGTGTCGCGGCGGCTGCCGGAGGCGGGGTTCCGGTTCGCGCACGAGGACGTCGACGCGGCTCTGCGGGACGTCCTGTGAGTCCCAAGAATCGTCAAAGTCCCGGCCGCTCCCATTCGGTATCCATACGGTGACATTGAGTATGGTCACGTGGCCAACGAGGAGGGTGAATTGAGCACCGACGGACAGCCGCACATCCTCGCGATCGGCGGGGGCAGCTTCGTCCCGGACGGGCGTGGCGGCAGCACCCCGAGCCCCCTGCTGCGCTACGCGTTCGACCTGACCGGCCAGGACCGGCCGAGGGTCTGCTTCCTGACCACGGCGCTCGGCGACGGCGCCGAGTACGTGTCCCGCTTCTACGCCGCGTTCTCCTCCGCGGACGCCGAGGTCAGCCATCTGGCGCTGTTCCCGATGCCGAACGTCCAGGACGTCCGGGCGCACCTGCTCAACCAGGACCTCGTGTACGTGTCGGGCGGCAACGTCGCGAACCTGCTGGCGCTGTGGCGGCTGCACGGGCTGGACGAGATCCTGCGGGAGGCGTGGCAGGAGGGCGTGGTGCTGTCCGGGCAGAGCGCGGGCGCGCTGTGCTGGCACGTCGGCGGCAACACCGACTCGTTCGGCCCGCAGCTTCGGCCGCTGACCGACGGGCTCGGGTTCCTGCCGTACTCGTGCGGCGTGCACTACGACAGCGAGCCGCAGCGCCGTCCGCTGCTGCAACAGCTCGTCGGCGAGGGGACCCTGCCCGGCGGGTACGCGGCCGACGAGGGCGTGGCGCTGCACTATGTCGGCACCGAGTTCGTCCAGGCGGTCTCCTACCGCAAGGACGCGGGCGCGTACCGCGTCGAGCCGGACGGCCCGAAGACGGCGAAGGAGTCGCGCCTGGAGCCCCGGCTGCTCGCGTCGCTGTAGGGCCTTTAAGCTGGCTCGTGTGAGCGATGTTGACGCAGGCGAGCTGGTGGTGGTCCACGCCGGGTTCGGGACGGCGGCCGTCCCCTACATGGAGGGCTGGGATCTCCAGAAACGCACCCACGCCCGGCGTGTGGACGACGAGATCCCCGACACCGCCCTGCTGCTGGAGCACGAGCCGGTCTACACGGCGGGCAAGCGCACCGGGCGGGACGACCGGCCGCTGACCGACCCCGGCGCGCCGGTCGTGGACGTCGACCGCGGCGGCAAGATCACCTGGCATGGCCCCGGACAGCTCACCGGCTATCCGATCGTCAAGCTCCCCGACCCGGTCGACGTCATCGGGTACGTCCGGTCGCTGGAGCAGGTGATGATGGCCGTCTGCGCCGACCTCGGCCTGGAGACCATCACCGTCGAGAAACGCAGCGGCCTGTGGGTCTCGGGTACGCCCGACCGCAAGATCGGCTCGATCGGGGCGCGGGTGTCGCGCGGGGTCACGATGCACGGGTTCATGCTGAACTGCGACAACGACATGGACTGGTTCGACAGGATCGTCCCCTGTGGGATCCGGGACGTCGGCTCCACGAATCTCAGCCGGGAACTCGGCCGGGACGTCACGGTCGCCGAGATCGTCCCGCTGGTGGAACGCCACCTGGCCGCCGCGCTCGGCGCGACCGGCACACTGCACCGGACGACGGCCCAACTCGAAGCCCGAGCACCCCTCCCTGCTAGGGCGGAGGTTCAGGAACCGGTGGCCATCACCTTGTAGACGGCCTGCCCCTCGGTGGCGGCGGCCCCGAAGAACTCCGCGAGTCCCTTGTAGGCGGGCTTGAAGAGCTTGTCGCGGGCGGTGGCGTCGAGCCTGTTGGCGTCCTGGACGCCGGCCTCGCTCATCGCCGCCGGGTCGTACCGTCCCGCGACCTCGCCGAACGGCGTCGCGGCCAGGTGGTCGGCGGCGGGCTTGACGCGGTCGGGCGCCAGGTAGATGACGTCCATGCCCAGCTCGTCGGCGCCGTCCTCGGTGAGGAGCCGCCCGCCGCACACGACGTCGGCCTCGGGCTGCCGCCCCTCCCACGGGTCGCCGGTGCAGAGGTAGTGCATCGCCTGCCACGCCCAGCCGAGCTCGAACAGGGCCGCCGCGTGGCGCCGGCGCCAGCCGGCGTCGCCGAAGACGTGGCGGGCGATCCGTCCAGGATCGGGCTCACCTTCCAGCACCGGCGGCACCCTGAGGTACGACATTGCCAGACCCACGGTGGTCCTCCTGCTGACGCTGTTGCGTGACGACAGGCAGTCACATTAGAGAGATCCACTGTTGGAGAGGGCCGAAACTCACGAATCGGCGGGACGTGCCGGGTCACCGTCATCCGTTCGATATCGCTCCGATATGCCTTTGAGCCCCACCGGGTCGGATACCGCCCAGACGTCGCCCGCGCGGCGGCCGGGCGCGGCAGGGGCGCCCCGGGAGCGTCCTGGGCCGTCCGGTGGCGGTCGGTGTGCCGGGACCGGAGATCGCCACGTACGCTGGGACGCGTGACGACGGTGACCCCAGAGGGGCGCAAGCTGCTGCGCGTCGAGGCGCGCAACAGCCAGACCCCCATCGAGCGCAAGCCCGACTGGATCAAGACCCGGCTGAAGATGGGTCCGCAGTACCGGGAGCTCAGCGGCCTGGTGAAGTCGGAGGGCCTGCACACGGTGTGCCAGGAGGCCGGCTGTCCCAACATCTACGAATGCTGGGAAGACCGCGAGGCCACGTTCCTGATCGGCGGCGACCAGTGCACCCGGCGCTGCGACTTCTGCCAGATCGACACGGGCAGGCCCGCCGAGCTCGACCGGGACGAGCCGCGCCGCGTCGCCGAGTCCGTCGCGACGATGGGCCTGAAGTACGCCACCGTGACCGGCGTCGCCCGCGACGACCTGGACGACGGCGGCGCCTGGCTGTACGCCGAGACCGTCCGGCAGATCCACGCCGCGATCCCCGGCTGCGGCGTCGAGCTGCTGATCCCCGACTTCAACGCCGTCCCCGGGCAGCTCGCCGAGGTCTTCTCGTCGCGTCCCGAGGTGCTGGCGCACAATGTGGAGACCGTCCCGCGGATCTTCAAGCGGATCCGGCCCGGCTTCCGCTACGAGCGCTCCCTGGAGGTCATCACCCGCGCGCGCGAGGACGGCCTGGTCACCAAGTCGAACCTGATCCTCGGCATGGGCGAGACCCGCGAGGAGATCTCCCAGGCCCTGCGCGACCTGCACGCCGCCGGCTGCGAGCTGATCACGATCACCCAGTACCTGCGGCCGAGCGCCCGCCACCACCCGGTGGAGCGGTGGGTGAAGCCGGAGGAGTTCGTGGAGCTGTCCGCCGAGGCGGAGGAGATCGGTTTCGCGGGCGTCATGTCCGGCCCGCTGGTGCGTTCCAGCTACCGCGCCGGGCGCCTCTACAAGCAGGCCATCGAAGCGCGGGCGTAACACGCGCGTGTGACACGCGGGCATAGCGCGCGCCCGGGTCCGGGGCCTGTCGGGACGGGGGCCCGACCCGACTATCCTTGTATCCATGTCGAAAACGCCCACGGACGGGGCCCAGGAGCGTCCGGGCCGCCTCAAGCAGATCCGCATGGTCGCCCAGGTGCTCCGGCAGGCCGACCCCAAGGCCCTGCCGATCGTGTTCGCGTCGGCGATCGGGACGCTGGTCGTCGTCGTCCTGATCGGATGGCTCATCGGCCAGCTGTGGTTCTTCATCCCGCTGAGCGTCCTGGCCGCGGTCGCCGTCGGCATGATCGTCTTTGGTCAGATGGCGCAGCGCGCGCAGTACAAGGTGATCGCCGGGCAGCCCGGCGCGGCCGCCGCGATCCTGAAGAACATGCGCGGGAACTGGACGGTCACCGAGGCGGTCAGCGGCAACCGCAACCTCGACATGGTGCACCGCGCGGTCGGCCGTCCCGGCGTGGTGCTGGTCTCGGAGGGCCCGCGCAACCGGGTCGGGCAGCTCCTCGGCGCCGAGAAGAAGCGCCTGTCCCGCGCCGCGCAGCAGGTGCCGATCTACGACGTGCAGGTCGGGGACGGCGAGGGCCAGATCCCGGTGGACAAGCTCCAGCGCCACCTGATGAAGCTGCCCCGCAACCTCACCAAGGGCCAGGTCGCGGAGCTGAACGACCGCCTCCAGGCGCTTCCCCGGTCGATGCAGATGCCGAAGGGCCCGATCCCGAAGGGCGCGAAGATGCCCAAGGGCCCCAAGCCGAAGACCCGCTGACACTCCGCGAAACCGCCTCCACGCCCACCGGCACCGGGGGCGGCGGCGCTTCGCATGGCGTTCACATGTTGACGACGGCGGTGTTGCTGGCGCGGTCGTGCATCCCCCGGTAGTCCCGGTCCCAGATCAGCGCGGGCAGGACGATGACCAGCAGCAACGTCCTCGCCAGCGCCCACCCGAGGCCCACGGGCCGCCCGTCCAGCCGGACGACGCGGATGCCGCACAGCCGCTTCCCGATCGTCGTCCCGACGAACGCGGTCATCAGCCATGCGTAGATCGCGAAGATGACCATCGTCCACATGCTGCGCTCCCCCGGGTCCCAGCCGTAGGACCGGGCGAGCAGGCTCACCACCAGCATCGACAGCGCCCAGTCGAGGAACAGCGCGACGACCCGCCGACCATAGGTCGCGACGGAGCCGCTCCCGCTCTCGGGGAAGCCGAGCCGCTCCCCCGGCCGGCCCGGGTCGACCCCGGCCGAGGGGGCCCCGCCGAGCCACGTCTGCGTCCACCGCGGCCCGCCGCCCTTACCACTGCTCATGGCGTCCACGCTATCCCGTCCCTCCGCGCCCCCCGACCCGCCCCCGGCCGAGCCTCGGC
>JBOHBY010000797.1:0-6200 GCA_050698635.1 Spirillospora sp. | reverse complement strand
TCGTGGACCTCGACATCGCCGAACTCGTGCGGGCCGCGCGGAAACAGGACCTGCGGGTCGTCCTCGTCTCCGACACCTACTTCACCGAGGACCAGCTCGCGCACCTGCTCGACCGGCCGGAACTCGGCCCGATGGACGATGTGCGGATCTTCCGTTCGAGCCAGCACGGCGCCGCCAAGGCGTCCGGCCTCTGGGAGATCGTCCTGCGCGACCTCGGCCGCGCTCCGGAGCAGGTGGTTCATGTCGGCGACCACGAGGTCGCCGACCATGAGGCGCCGGCCGAGCTGGGTGTCCGCACGGTCCACTACCGCCGGTTCGACGAGCCGTTCCTGGACGTGCTGAAACGCGAGCGCGAGCCCGTCGGCCCGTTCAGCGACCACGCCCCCGACCTGGACGACCGGCACGGCGACTTCGGCCTCACCAGCCTGCGCGCGAAGGCGGTCCATTCGGGCGTCCCGTTCACCACGTCCGCGCTGGACGTCGCGTGGCGGTACGGGGCCGGCGTCCTCGGCCCGGTGCTGACCGGCTTCGCGGAGTGGGCCGCTTGCCGGGCGCACGAGACGGGAACCCGGCGGCTGTGGTGCTCGATGCGGGAGGGCGAGCTGCTGGCCCGGATGATCAACGCGGCGGCGGCCGCGCGCGGCTGGGACGTCGAGGCCGAACCCGTCTGGCTGTCACGGTTCGTGACCTCGCTGGCGGGCCTCGACCCGCACGACACCGAGGCGGTGCACGCGTTCATCCGCACCGGGTACCGGCTGACCGTCCGGCAGACGCTGTCGGTCCTGGAGCTTCATCCCGGCGACGTCCCGAGCCTGGCGGCCGAACTCGACACCGTCATCGACAATGGCGACATCGCCCGCCGCGTGGCCGGCGCGCTGACCGAGACGCCGCACCTGCGCAACCGGCTCGCCGTGACGGTCACCGCCACCCGCGAACGCATGATCAGGTCGCTGCGGGACGCCGGCGCGCTCGACCCGCCGGGCGGCGACCCCGAGTTGACGCTCGTCGACCTCGGCTGGGGCGGCACGATCCAGCGGCAGCTCGCCGCGGCCCTGGAGATGGCGCGCATCGGCGTCCGGGTGTCCGGGCTGTACCTGGCCACCGACGACCGCGCCGAGCGGGTGTACCTGGCCGGACTGCGCGCCGAGGGGTACCTGGCGCAGGCCGGGCACCCGGCGCACGTCGCCGCCACCATCACCCGCAGCCCCGAGATCGTGGAACAGTGCGTCAACGCCCTGTGCGGGTCGCTGATCGGTTTCACCGAGGACGGCGCGCCGGTGCTCGGGGAGACGCCAGACGCGCCGTCCCAGAACGCCGAGCGCCGGACGGTGCAGGACGGGATCCTGGCGTTCCAGCACATGTGGAACAGGTACGTCGCCGCGTCCGGCGGGGCCTGGCCCGACCTCACCCGTCCGGGGCCCGGCCGCGACCGGCTGACGCGGATCCTGGTCGCCGCGCTGGAGTCGCCGACCGCCGACGAGGCCGCCGTGTTCGGCAACTGGGCGCACGAGGACAACTTCGGCTCCTCGCTCGTCACGACCCTGCTGCCCGCCGACCTGAAGCCCGCCGTCCCGTACCTGTCACCCGGCGACCTCGACGACCTGCACATGCGCGACTCGTTCTGGCCGGCGCTGATCGCCGCGTCCGACACCGGGCTCGGTGCCATGGCACGCGCCGTCGCGGACGGTGCGATCGGCGCGGAGGCGTTCGATCCCGCGGGCGAACAGCACGAGACGCGGCTGCGCTACCGGACGGCGGACGACCGGTGGCACGACCCGATCCGGCGCCGGGTCAGGATCAACCACAACGGGCTGTCGTTCGCCCGGCTCGCTTTCGAGCACCACGACACGGTCGACATCTCCCTGGCGATTCCCGGCCGTCCGGCGATCGTGCGGGTCGACTGGATCGAGGCCAGGGTCATCGCAGGCGGCCGCCGCAGCGCGCAGGTGCTCCGCTGGGACCGGCCGGAGGATTTCGTCGGCCTCCACTACGCGGACTGCCGCTACCTCGGCGGCAACCTGATGGAGTTCGACACCTCGTACGCGGCGGTGTGGCTGCCACTCGCCCGCCGCGCGGGGGTCCCCACGGTGTCGTCCGGGCAGGTCACCATCGCGTTTGCGATGCTGCCGCAGTCGATGTCCGGCATGGCGCCGCCGATGCCGGTCGACAGGAGGGCCGAGCGGTCCGCACGGGCCGCGCGGCTCTCCGAAAGGCTCCGCGACGAGTACCGGACGGCCGGCGTCAAGGGCGTCGCCGCAGGGGCCGGACGAGTGGCCAGGAGGAAGCTCGGTGACACCAGATGAGTCCACACCCGCGTCCGGCGGGGACCGGCCGGGGCATCGGGTGACCGGATCCCGCGAGGACCCGCACGCGCAGGCCCGCGCAGCCCGTGCGCAGCCGCTGCTGCTGCACTCGATGTCGCTGTTCCGGGACCTGTTCGAGACGATCTTCGCGCACCGTGAGATCGCCACGGTGGTCGAGGTCGGCGTGGAGTCCGGGCAGGTCAGCTCCGTGTACGCCGAGCTCGGCGCGACGGTGCACTGCGTCGAGCCCGCGCCGGGCGCACGGCTGCGCGCCGTCCTCGCCGAAGACCCGCGGCTGAACCTCGTGGAGGGCCTGTCCCCGGCGGTGCTCGGCGACCTGCCGGTGGCCGACCTGTACGTCCTGGACGGCGACCACAACTACTCCGTCGTCCGCGAAGAACTCGCCTGGCTCATGAAGAATGCGCCCGACGCGGTGATCGTCCTGCACGACGTGCTGTGGCCGTGCGGGCGCCGCGACTTCTACTACCAGCCGTCCCCCGTCGCGCCCGAGGACACGCACCCGGCGACGAAGGACGGGCCGACGGTCTGGCACGACGACATCACGCCCGCCGGTTTCGTCGGCGACGGCGTGTACACGGTGGCCGAACAGGCGGGCGGGCCGCGCAACGGCGTCCTCACCGCCGTCGAGGACGCGCTGGACGAGGCCGGTGGTGGCTGGCTGTTCGCGATCGTCCCCGCGGTGTTCGGGTTCGGCGTCCTGGCCAGGAGGGGCGCGGCCGGCGCGGCGGAGATCTTCGAGGCGCTGCGTCCGCTCACGTCCTCGAACCTGCTCGCGGCGTTGGAGAACAACCGGATCGCGCTCTACACCCGTGTCCTGCAGTTGCAGTACGAGGCGGCGGCCCGGACCGCAGACGCGGACCGTCTGGCCGAGACCATCACGGCCCAGCACCGGGAGATCGCGGGCCTGCGGTCCGAGCTCGACCGTGCCCGCGCCGAGCACGCGGCGGAGCGCCAGGAACTGCGGCGGCTGAGGAACGCGTCCGCCCCGCCGCCCCCACGTGATCCGGAGCTGGGAGAGGCGATGACGCATTTGGGAAGGGCGCTGTCGGCCCGCCTCCGCAAGCACCCCGGCCGGTCGCGATGAGGCCCGCGCTCTCCGCGAAGCGGCTTCGACTGATCGTGGCCCTGGCGTTCGCGGGATTCTTCGCGGTCGGCGCCGGCTGGGCGATCGCCGTCCCCTGGGACGGCGGACCGGACGAGCAGTCGCATATCACCCGCGCCGCCGGCGTCGTCGGCGGAGATTTCGCCGCGCCCCCCGAGTACCTTCCCGTCACGGGGATCCCGCGGCCGATACCCGGGACGCAGCAGACCATCCCAGGCGGCGTCGCCCATCCGTCGCCGCCGTGCTTCGCGTGGAAGCCGCGGCAACCAGCGAACTGCGTGCGGGTGCCCCCCAAGTCGCCGCACAAGCCGGTGGAGCAGTTCACGGCCGGCGCCGGGCGCTACCAGCCCACCTACTACGCCGTCGTCGGCTGGCCGCTCAGGTGGTGGCCGGGTGAGGGCGGTCTGCTGGCCGCCCGGCTGGTCAGCGCCGCGCTTTCGGCCGCCTTCCTGGCCGCGGCCGTGTACAGCGTGCTGGCGTGGTCCCGGCGGCCGTTCCTGCTCGCCGGGCTACTGGTCGCCGCGACGCCGATGGCGATGCATCTCGCGGGTGTGATCAACGCCAACGGTCTCGAGGTCACGGCGGCGATCGCGATGTGGACGGCGCTGATTCCGCTCGTGCTCGGAGACGGACCTCCCGACCGGCGGCTGCTGATATTGGCCGGAGTCTCGGCCGTGACGGTCGCGTGGAGCCGCCCGGACGGCCCGATGACCGTCGCGATCGCCTTGGTGCTCCTGGTGGGAACGGCGGGACGCGCCCGCCTCGGAGCCCTGGTGCGCAACCGGGGCTCCTGGATCACCGGAGCGGTCGTGACCCTGGCATGCCTGGGCTCGGCGATCTGGACGCTGGCGATGAAGGCCACCGAACTCATCCCGGTCCCCGGCGGAGCGGGACTCGGCCCCGGCGACGCGCTGCGGGTGGTCGCGGTCGAGCGATCGTCCTTCTACCTGAAGTCCATGGTCGGCCTGTTCGGCTGGGTGGACGTCGAGATGCCCGACGCCTACTACGCGATCTGGTTCGCCGCGACGGGTTTCCTGGTCATCGCCGCGCTGGCGTCTGGCAACCGTGCCGACAGGTGGCGGCTGGCGCTCGTGGTGGCGGCCGCTTTCGCGCTACCGCTCTGGATGGACGTCATGGGCGCCGAGAAGGACGGGATGATGGCGCAGGGCCGCTACATCCTGCCGAGCGCGGTCGGCGCGGCGGTGCTCGCCGCGCACATCATCGGTGAACGCGACCTGCTCGACCGGCGGTTCGCCCGCTCGGTCACCGGCTGGCTGGCGGCCGCGATCCTGCCCGCGCATCTGATCGGGCTGGCCTACACGATGATCAGATACCAGCACGGCCTGTACGCCCAGGTCCCGGCCGTGAACCCGCTGACCGGCGACTGGGAGCCGACCCTCGGACCCGCCACGGCGCTCGGGGTCGCGGTGGTCGGGCTGGCCGCGCTCGGCGCGATGACCCGGCTCGCCCTCGCCCCGGCGACCGGGGACACCGAACCCCAGAGAGAGGCATCTGGAAATGACGGACTACGTCTCGACCGTGGCGATGCGGCTGCCCACCTGGGGGACGTTCCTCGACCCTGACCCCCGCCTGACCGGCGCCGAGAATCCGCACGAGACGCTGGAGATCCCGATCCAGGGCGGGCACCACGCCGACCTGGAGGCCTTCGCCGGCAGGAACGCGGTCTTCGACCGGACGACCGCCCGGATCAGGAGCGCGGGTCTCGCCTACGAGGACCAGTGCAGCGCCTACCACTACTTCGACCTCTTCGGCCGCGTCGAACGCTCTCATGGCGAACTGTCGAGGCTGGTCGACGTGGGCGTGTTCATGGGCGGCTCGGCGGCCGTCCTGGCCGGGTGTGTCGAGCCCATGGGCCTAGAACTCGACCTCGTCGACGTCAACGACGCCTACCTCCAGTTCACCTACGAGCGGCTGCGTCGCGCCTTCCCGCGGGCCATGGCCCGTGTCCGCATGTTCCACGGGGACCTGCCGACCTACGCGTCCGTCGTGCTCGGCTCCGAACCGCAGACGCGGGCGCTGGTCCACCATGACGGAGCGCACAACTTCGACCAGGTCGTCAGGGACCTGAGCGCGCTGTTCTTCGTCCGCGACCGGGTGCACGGCCTGGCGATCCAGGGCACGCACCTGCGCGGCGACATCAGGAACCTCAACTTCGTCGACGCGGCCGTCTACGCGATGTTCGGCGTCGGCGTGAAGTACGAGCCGATCGGCGCGAACTTCCCCGAGGACGCGCCGGTGACCGTCCCGAACGAGTGGGACGGCAACTACTTCCTGGCCGGTCGGCCCGAGGGCATGTACGTTCCGTTCGACAGCGTGGAGTGGAAGTACCCGCATCCGACGATGGAGCTGGACGACTTCCTGCCGGTGCGGGTTGAGCCCGTCGGCTGACAGATTATGGCCGGATGTGGACATGGGCTCTGGGGGGTGTGTCCGATCTTTCCCGCAGGTTGGCCCGGTGACCGAATTGGCGGGGGGAGTCGGGCATCGGGGGGCCTGTTCCATTGAATGAGACACGGGGACGCGGCAAGCTCTTTACCCTGTGCTGTGTAGTCAGATGTAGGAAATCAACCCGGCCACCCCCAGGCGTTCCCTTCATTCCCGCGACTCCAGGGGTCTCACGACGTGACGGAGATGGCGAGCGAGCCCGCGACAGCGCGGCTCACACAGCCCGACCGCGTCTACGTGGGCTGGCGCTACGCACAGGTGCACCCCGACCCGGGGCCGCCTCCGGGGCGTCCTGAGCGGCCCGAGCG
>JBOHBY010000796.1:0-1809 GCA_050698635.1 Spirillospora sp. | reverse complement strand
CCGGGTGGCGGCGCGGATCCCCGCGGCGGTTTAGGAGGCGAGGGCGGCCGCGTGAGCGTCGGGATCCTTCTGGCCGACGAACAGCCGCTCATCAGGGCGGGACTGCGGGTGCTGGTCGCCGACACTCCCGATCTGGAGATCGTCGGGGAGGCGGGGACGGGCGCCGAGGCGGTCCGGCTCGTCGAGGAGATCCGACCGGACGTGGTCGTCATGGACATCCGCATGCCCGACATGGACGGCATCGAGGCCACCCGGCGGATCACCACGTCCCGGGTGCTGATGCTGACGACGTTCGACGACGACGAGTACGTGTACGGCTCGCTCCGCGCGGGCGCCAGCGGGTTCCTCGTCAAGGACATGGCGCTGGAGGAGATCCTCTCGGCGATCCGCGTGGTGGCCGGAGGGGACGCGCTGATCGCGCCGAGCGTGACGAAGCGGCTGATCGAGGAGTTCGCGGCCGGGCCCCGCCGGAGACCGGTGGCGCCCGCGCGGCCCGCCGACGGGGTCACCGACCGGGAGCGGGAGGTGCTGACGCTGGTCGGGCGCGGCATGTCCAACCAGGAGATCGCCGGGGAGCTGTTCATCAGCGTCGCGACCGCGAAGGCGCACGTGGCGCGGCTGCTCGCCAAGCTGGACGCGCGCGACCGGGTGCAGCTCGTCATCATCGCCTACGAGATGGGCCTCGTCGCGCCCTCTACCGGCGGTAGTACTACCTGACGTGGTCAGTGTCCGGTGTGTCGGATAATCTGGCTGGCGTGAAAGGTCTCGGAGAGCTTGAACGCACGGTCATGGAGGTCCTGTGGGCGCGGGAGGACGCCGGCCACGACGCGGCGACCGCCCGTGACGTGAGCCGTGCGCTCGCCGGTGACCGCGACCTCGCGCACACCACCGTGATGACGGTGCTCGACAGGCTCGCCAAGAAGGGCTTCCTCGCGCGCGAGCGCGACGGACGCGCGTGGCGGTACCGGCCGGTCGCGAGCCGGGAGCGCTACGTGACCGAGCTGATGCTCGGCGCGCTCGACGAGACGGGTGATCGTGACGCGGCGCTCGTCCACTTCGTCCAGTCGGTGTCCGAGGACGAGGTCGACGTGCTGCGCCAGGCCCTCGCCGGGCTCACAGGCAAGGAACCTCCGGCATGACCGGCACCGCCCTGCTCGCATTGATCTCACTGGGGACCGTCGGCGGGGCGCACTGGCTGGCCCAGGCCCGGTGGACGTGGCGCACACCGCGCCTCGGGATCGCGCTCTGGCAGGCCCTCGGGCTGTGCTGGGGCATCGCCACGATCGGCGCGCTGCTCGGGCTCGCGCTGCTCCCGTACGGGAACGGCGTCGTCGGCGGGCTGCCGGGCCTGTACGGCGACCAGGCCGCGCGGCTGAACTCCGTCCAGGTCGCGGCGCTGCTCGCGGCCGTCAGCCTGACCGGCGTGCTGCTGGCGATGCTGATGTACGCGGTCGTCCGGGTCGTGCGGGCGCGGGCGCGGCACCGGGCGCTGCTGGTGCTGGTGTCGCGGTCCGATTCGGCTGTGCCCGGGACGCTTGTTCTCGACCATCCTGGGGCGGCGGCCTACTGCGTGCCGGGGGTGCGGTCGTCCAAGGTCGTGGTCAGCGCCGGGACGATGGAGCTCCTTGACCGCGGCGAGCTGTTCGCGGTCCTCGCGCACGAGCGCGCGCACGCGCGGGCGCGGCACGATCTCGTGCTGTTGCCGTTCGCGTCGCTGCGGCAGGTGTTCCCGCAGTTCCGGCTGGTCGGACGGTGCCTGGACGCGGTGGAGCTGCTGATCGAGATGGCCGCCGACGACCGGGCCAGGCA
>JBOHBY010000795.1:0-2140 GCA_050698635.1 Spirillospora sp. | reverse complement strand
TCCGCGACGTCTACGCCAACATCGGCACCTCCCTCGGCTTCAAGACCGAGCACCGCGACGTCGCCGCCCGCTACACCGGCATCGCGCTGCTGTTCGCGCTCGCCGCCGGAGGCGCCTCCCTGGCCTGGTTCTCCCGCCTGCCCTGACCGCTGGTACGGTCGGCCGACGTGGGGGAACACTACTTCGCCGAACGGCCGGGAACCGCGAGCCGGCGCCGCACCGTCGACCTCGTCCTGCCCGACCTGCACCTGCGGCTCGACACCGACAGCGGCGTGTTCTCCCCCGACCGCGTCGACCCCGGCACCCGCGTCCTGCTGGAGACCGTCCCCCCGCCACCCCCGGACGGCGACCTCCTCGACCTCGGCTGCGGATACGGCCCCATCGCCCTCACGCTCGCCAAGTGCTCTCCCCAGGCGAAAGTTTGGGGTGTGGACGTTAACCAGCGAGCCTTGGAACTCGCTGAGGGTAATGCCAACGCCGCCGGCCTTGACAATGTAAGGTTCAGCTTGGCCGACGATCTCGACCCCCGCCTCCGCTTCGCCGCGATCTGGTCCAACCCCCCGATCCGCATCGGCAAGGCCGCCCTGCACGACCTCCTGCTCACCTGGCTCCCCCGCCTCACCCCCACGGGCCTGGCCTTCCTCGTCGTCCAGAAGCACCTCGGCTCCGACTCCCTGCAACGCTGGCTGGACGCCCGCGGCCACCCCACCGAGCGGATCGCGTCCCGGTCCGCCTACCGCGTCCTGCGCGTCGCGCCCCACCCGAACAACGACAGCCAGAACACCGACCCCGACTCCGCGACCAGCACGGAAGGCCACACCCGATGAGCGGCCCCGACCGCCCGCACACCCCCGCCCAAGGACGCAGGCAGCTGCGCGGCACCGACGTCAAGCGCCTCAACCGCGACTGGCGCCGCCGCACCGACGCCCGCCTCGGCCTGCTGGTGGAGTCGGTCACCCAGCCGTTCAACATCGGGTCGATCATCCGCAGCGCCGCCGTGTTCGGCGTCGACCACCTCTGGCTCGCCGGCAACGCCACGCCCCCGACCCACAAGGCCGTCGACAAGACCGCCCTCGGCACCGCCCGCCTGGTCTCCTGGGAACACGCCGGCACCGCCGCCGAGGCCGCCGCCGCCGTCCGCAAGGAGGGCCTGCGCCTGGTCGCCGTCGAACTCACCGCCGACGCCGTCCCCCTCCACGAGGCGCCCCTGGACGGTGACGTCTGCCTCGCCGTCGGCGGTGAGGACCACGGCTGCTCCCCCGCCCTCCTGGCCGCCGCCGACGCCGTCGCCTACATCCCCCAGCTCGGACGCGTCGGCTCCCTCAACGTCGCCGTCGCCACCGCCATCGCCCTCGCCGAGGCCCGCCGCCGCGACTGGACCACCTGACCGCAGCCCCCTCCCCCGCCCCGGGGAACGGCCGCTACACTCCCCCCATGCGGTTCCTCATATACGGATAGGACGCCCCACGCCGCCGCGGCGCGGCCCGCGCGCCGGCGGCATCTCGCGCGTCCACCCGCAACCGCCCGGCAAGGGCCTCCCGAGGAACTCTCCGTGACCGCGTCGTACGCCTCCGTCCTGCGCGCCCCGCACGCCCTGCGCACCTTCACCCTCGCACTGCTCGGACGCCTGTCCTACGGGACGGTGTTCCTGTCCCTGACCCTCGCGTTCACCACGTCCACCGGCTCCTACACCGCCGCGGGCGCCCTGATGGCCCTGCTCGGCCTCACCGGCGCCGCCCTGTCCCCGATGCGCGCCGCGCTCATCGACCGGCACGGCGCACGCCGCGCCCTGCCCCCGATGACCGCCGTGTACGCGGCCCTGCTCGCCGTCCTGGCCGCGCTGACCTGGCGTCCCGGCACACCCGTCCCCGTCCTGGCGGTCCTGTGCGTCGTCACCGGTACCTGCCAGCCGCCCATCGGCGTCGTCATGCGGACGCTGTGGCGCGGCCTCCTCCAGGACGCCGCCCAGCTCCGGCGCGCCTTCAGCCTCGACACCGTCTCCGAGGAACTCGTGTTCGTCACCGGCCCGCTGCTGGCCGGACTGCTGGCCGCGGCCGTGTCCCCGTCCCTGGGCATCGCGCTCAGCGCCGTCCTGATCACCGCGGGCGTCCTCGGCGTCGCCGCCTCCCCCGCCGTGCCC
>JBOHBY010000794.1:0-2142 GCA_050698635.1 Spirillospora sp. | reverse complement strand
GGGCGGTCCCGCCGGGCCGGCCGGCGGAGCGGGCGGGGCCGAGCGCCGCAAGACGCTGGTGATCGTCACGATCGCGGTGGTGCTCGTCGTGGTGGCGGTGCTGGTGGCCGCGTTCATCCTGCGCGGCAAACTGCGCTCGGACGCGGCCGCTCAAGCGGCGGCCACGGCTCCCGTGGTCAGCGAGCGGTTCGAGGCGATCGACGCCCGCTGAGCGATTCCGGGGCGGACGGGGGCGTCAGCCGCCAGCGCGTTAGCCGCCCGCGGAGAGGGCGTCCAGTGCGAGGCGGAGGTCGGCGACGTGCGCGTCGAGGTCGGTGGCGGGCTCACCGGCCTGGAGCCTGGCGACGTCCTGCTCGATCAGCGTGACGCGCTCGTCGAGCGCGGACAGCAGCCGTTCGCCGCCCGCCAGCACCGCCTCACCGTCGCCCTCGGCGAGGGACTGGCGCAGCAGCTGCGCCTGCCGCCGGAGCTGGAGGTTGCGGCGGTGCAGCTCCACGAACACCGACACCTTCGCGCGCAGCAGCCACGGGTCGAACGGCTTGGTGAGGTAGTCGACGGCGCCGGCCGCGTAGCCGCGGAACGCCTGCTCGCCCGCCTCACCGCCCGCGGTGAGGAAGATGATCGGGATGTCGCGGGTGCGGGGCCTGGACTTGATGTGGCCCGCCGTCTCGAACCCGTCCATCTCGGGCATGACGACGTCGAGCAGGATCAGCGCGAAGTCGTCGTTCAGCAGCTCCTTCAGCGCGGCCTGCCCGGACGTGACGGGCACGACCTCCACCGGCAGCGCGTCCAGCACGGCGGCGAGGGCGGTCAGGTTCTCCCCGCGGTCGTCGACGGCCAGGATCCTCGCGTCACTCGGCACCGGACTCCCTCACGTCAACGACGGCGTACGCCGTCCACCCTGCCATGACCGATCGGACGACAACAATGAATCGCCCCAGACCGCACACTTTCCTCCACCCCGCCCGCAACGGCCGTGGCCTGTGCGGACCAGCGGGGATGAAGATTGTTCACTAAGAGTTTCTAGGGCAGCCAGCCCGGTTTGACCAGCCCGGACTCGTAGGCGAACACGACGAGCTGCGCCCGGTCGCGGGCGTTGAGCTTCACCATCGTCCGGCTGACATGGGTTTTCGCGGTCGCCGGGCTCACGACGAGCCGGGCGGCGATCTCCTCGTTCGACAGTCCCTCGCCGACGAGCGCCATGACCTCCCGTTCGCGCTCGGTGAGGGCGTTGAGGCGGGGCGAGGGCGCGGGCTCCTTGGCGCGGGCGGCGAACTCGGCGATCAGCCGCCGGGTCACCGACGGCGACAGCAGCGCGTCGCCGGCCGCGACGGCCCGGACGGCGTGGATCAGCTCGACCGGCTCGGTGTCCTTGACGAGGAACCCGCTCGCGCCGCCGCGCAGCGCCTCGAACACGTACTCGTCCAGCTCGAACGTGGTGAGGATCACGATCTTGACGCCGTCGAGCCGGTCGTCGGAGGCGATCCGGCGGGTGGCCTCAAGACCGTCCAGGCCGGGCATGCGGATGTCCATGAGGATGAGGTTCGGACGCAGCCGCTTCGCCTGCGCCACGGCCTCCTCGCCGTCGCTGGCCTCCCCGACGACCTCGATGTCGGGCTGCGCGTCCAGCAGCGCCCGGAAACCGGCCCGGACCAGCACCTGGTCGTCGGCCAGCAGCACCTTGACCAGCGCGCCGTGCGCGGCGGGCGAGCCACCAGAGACCTGCATGATCGGTCAGTCCTCTCTCCCGGGATCGTCCGACAGGGGGTCCGACAGGGGGAACGTCGCGCGGACGCGGAACCCCCCGCCGGGACGCGGCCCGGCATCGAACGAGCCGCCGAGCGCCACGGCCCGTTCCCGCATGCCGCGGATCCCGCTGCCGGTGCTGCCCGGATGGTCGTCCAGGAGGGACACCCCCTGGCCGTCGTCGTCGACCTCCACGACGATCTCGTGCTTACCGTAGGCGATGCGGACCCGCGCCGTCACCGCGCCGGGACCGGCGTGACGGCTCACGTTCGTCAGCGACTCCTGGACGATCCGGAACGCGGCGAGGTCGGTGCCCGCGTGCAGCGGGCGGCGGTCCCCGGTGATCTCCGCGTCGACCCGGAGGCCGGCGGAGCGGGCGCGGTCCAGCAGGTCGTC
>JBOHBY010000793.1:0-1784 GCA_050698635.1 Spirillospora sp. | reverse complement strand
GGAAGCGGGCGCCGCGGTTCAGCGTGCCGCGCCCTCGACGTAGGGCGCCAGCACGGCCCGGTACTGCGACGGCAGAATCCCCGACCGCAGCAGGACCTCCCGTCCCGACGCGTAGGCGGGGCACACCTCGTCGGCGCCGGTGATCTCGAACCGGCGGACCTCCCGCCCGGTGCGCGCCTCCAGGAGCCGGACCAGGTAACGCGTCCGGTAGAGGGTGATCGTGCCGGTCTGGCGGCGTTCGAGGACGGTGACGCGGGAGTACACGGGGCATCTCGCCGCCTCCTCCCCGAGGCCGGGGCCGTCGTCGACCGGTTCGGCGCACGACACCAGCCGCACCTGGCCGGGGGCGGTGGGACGCCAGGTCGAGGACGGCTTGTCCGGGTCGGCGGACGCGCCCCCGCCGGGCCCTCCCCCGCCGTAGATGACGATCGGGTGGGGCCCGCCGCCGTCGTAGGCGGCGGCGCGGGTGAACGCCGTCCCCTCGCAGACGGGGTACCAGTCCTGGCCGGTGGTGCGGGTGGGCAGCCAGTCGACGCGGTCGGGGCCGGTGGTCAGGTGCCAGCCGGCCGACGCGGTCACCGCGACGGCGACCAGGAGCAGCGGCCACCGGTTCCCCCGCGCGAACTCCGCCGCCGACCCTGCCGCTGGCTCCGCCATGCTCTGACCGTAGACGGCTAGTTGCGGCGCAGCCACCGCCAGATCGGGCCGGCGGGCGCGTCCGGCGCGGTGAGCGGGTGCTCCTCGATCTCGTAGCGGCGCACGTACGCGCCGGCGAACGCCTGGAGGCTGGCGCCGGCGGGCAGGGCCAGCACCACCCCGATCGGTCCCATGACGGCGGCGCCGGCCAGGATCAGCCCGAACGCGACGGCGGGGTGCATGTCCAGGGTGCGGGCGGTGATGCGGGGCTGGAGCAGGTAGTTCTCCAGCTGCTGGTAGGCGACGACGAACAGCAGCATCCACAGCGCGGTCGACGGCGCGACGGTCAGCGCGATCAGCACCGGGACGGCGCCGGCGAGGTAGGTCCCGACGGCGGGGATGAACTGCGACACCACGCCGACCCACAGCGCCAGCGTCGCGGCGTTGGGGACGCCGAGGCCGATCATGGCCAGGTAGTGCGCGGCGCCGGAGACGAGGGCGAGCAGCGCCCGCGAGTAGATGTAGCCGCCGGTCTTCTCCACGGCGATCTCCCACGCCCACAGCACCTGCCGCTGCCGGCGCGGCGGGAGCAGGGAGCAGACCGTCCGGCGGAACTGGGGTCCCTCGGCCGACAGGTAGAAGGTGAACAGCAGCACGCCGAGGCCCTTGAACACGACGCCGAACGCGGTGGCGCCGATCCCCCACGCGTTCTGGGCGAGGGACGACAGGTGCCGTGACAGCGTGCCGGTGACGGTGGGGAGCCGGTCGAAGAGGTTGTCCTGCGACAGCCGCGTCCCGAACGTGGAGTTGGTCCAGCCGATCAGGCGCCGGACGTAGCCGGGGAACTCGTCGATGAGGTTGTTGGCCTGGGTGGCCAGCAGCGACCCGACGCCGCCGAGGAACCCGAGCACGAGGACGCCGATGACCAGGAACATCACGGCGGTGGCGGGGCCGCGCCGCCAGCCGCGGCGGGCGAGCCAGTTGACGGCGGGTTCGATCGCGAACGCCAGGAACAGCGACGTCAGCAGGAGCAGGAGCAGTTCCCGGAGGCGTTCCAGCAGCCACAGCCCGCCCTGGAAGGCCAGCACGACGGCGCCGGCGAGCAGGAACGCCCTCGGCAGCCACGGCGGCATCCGCCCCGGCGCCCC
>JBOHBY010000792.1:0-4941 GCA_050698635.1 Spirillospora sp. | reverse complement strand
ACGTGGACCTGCGCCGGGTGACGCTGGACGGCGTCGTCGCCCCCCTGGTGGGACGGGTCATGCTGGACGAGACCGCCGACCTGGAGTACGACGCCGTCGGCGGGCTCACGCTCGGCGCCGACCCGGTGGCCGCGGCGATGCTGCACGCCGCGGCCGCGCGGGGAAGCAAGCTGGACGCGTTCGTCGTCCGGAAGGCGGGCAAGGCGCACGGGCTGCAACGCCGCATCGAGGGGCCGGACGTCGCGGGACGCAGGGTGCTCGCGGTCGAGGACACGTCGACGACGGGCGGGTCCGTCCTCACGGCGGTGGAGGCGTTGCGGGAGGCGGGGGCGGAGGTCGTGGCGGTCGCGACGATTCTGGAGCGCGGCGCGGCCGGGCGGATCGCGGAGGAAGGGCTCGAATACCGGCACCCCTACGACGTCACCGACCTGGAGCTCGGCTAGCCGTTGCGGGCCTCCACGAACCATTCGGCGCGCTGCCCGTCCGGCTTCGGCGGCTGGACCTTGCCGTAGATGACGACCTGCAGCGCGCCGCCGTCGGTCGCGACGACCTGGAGCGGGGCCTGCCGGAAGTTGCGTGTCTCGCCCTGTTTCAGCACGCCCTTCGCGAGGACCTCGCCGCCGGTGTCGGCCACGCGGACGACGACCTCGGTCGCCGTGCCGGTCACGCGGATCACCAGGGGCAGGACGGTCGCCGGAGACGTCGCGGCCTCCGGGGACGGATCACCGCTGGCGGACTCCTCGTCCCGCGGTGGACTCGCGTTCGTCGACGGGCCCTTCTGTTCGGGTTCGCCGGAAACCGCGTTGACCAGAGCCATGCCGCCGCCGGCGAGAAGGGCCAAGGCGGCCATCACGGCGACAACCGCGATCAGTATGCGCGCGAGACCCCTAGGGTCCGACCGATGACGTCCCACATGGGGAGGTTAGCGATAACTGTCACCGCTGAGCGACGGACGTGACTCTTCGGGGCCATTCTTATCTGGACCCTGGTCCGCTTTGCGGCCTTTCAGGACCTCTCGGACGATCGGGATGACCGACAGCACAAGGATCACCGCGACCCCCGGCAGGATGTACCGCTCGATGTCGGGCACCTCGGAGCCGAGGAAATGGCCGAGCAGGAAGAGGCTGTCGGTCCAGACGATGGCGCCGACGCAGTTCCAGAGGAAGAACTTGCGGGTGTCCATGCCGAGCATCCCGGCGAGCGGGTTGAGGAACGTCCGGACGATCGGGATGAACCTGGCCAGAACCACGGCCTTGGCCGGACCGAATCGGTTGAAGTAGTACTCGGCCTTCTCCACCCACTCCTGTCTGAAGATCTTGGAGTCGGGACGGTCGAAGAGCTTGCGCCCGTAGCGGGCGCCGAGGAAGTGGCCCAGCTGGGCCCCGGCGATCGCCGCGATCGGGCCGCCGACGAGCAGCCACGCCAGCGGCAGCCGCTGGAACTCCTCCCCGTTGATGGTGTCGACCGCTGTGAGGATCCCCGCCGTGAAGAGCAGCGAGTCGCCGGGCAGGATGCAGCCGAACAGCAGTCCGGTCTCCGCGAAGATGATGGCGAGGACGCCGATCGTCGCGAAGGTGCCGAACAGGTCCAGCCACGCGGTCGGGTGCAGCCACTCGGTGATGGCGAGGGGAAGGGTCGAGAGATCCACACCGCGAGCGTACCTTTCCACCCGCTCCGATTAGGCGGGATACTGAGCCTGGACGGCAAGCCCGACCCGGAGACCGCGTGACCTTGGCCCTCGCTTGGGTATGCGGGCGTCCGGGTGCTACCGCCCGCCGGCCGCCCGGCGGCGACTCGCACGTCCTCGTCCGCCGGCGCCCGGCACCGGCGAGGACTCGGCGGCACGGGCCGGATGACGACGTTTCCTGCGTACGAAAGGACGCTGACCAATGCCCATCGCAACGCCCGAGATCTACGCGGAGATGCTCGACCGAGCCAAGCGGGACGGCTTCGCGTTTCCCGCGATCAACGTGACGTCCAGCCAGACGCTGAACGCCGCGCTGCGCGGCTTCGCCGAGGCCGAGAGCGACGGGATCGTGCAGGTGTCCACCGGGGGCGCCGACTACCTTTCCGGCTCCACGGTCAAGGACATGGTCGTCGGCGCCAGCGCGCTCGCCGAGTACGCCCGGGTGGTCGCCGCCAAGTACCCGGTGAACATCGCGCTGCACACCGACCACTGCCCGAAGGACAAGCTGGACGGCTTCATGCGCCCGCTGATCAAGATCTCGCAGGAGCGGGTGGCGCGCGGCGAGGAGCCGCTGTTCCAGTCGCACATGTGGGACGGCTCGGCGGTCGAACTGCACGAGAACCTGCGGATCGCGGCCGAGCTGCTCGACGAGTGCGCCAAGGCGCGGATCATCATGGAGATGGAGATCGGCGTCGTCGGCGGCGAGGAGGACGGCGTCGCCAACGAGATCAACGAGAAGCTCTACACGACGCCGGACGACGCGCTCGCGACCGCCGAGGCCGTCGGTGTGGGCGAGAAGGGCCGCTACATCCTCGCGGCGACGTTCGGGAACGTGCACGGCGTGTACAAGCCGGGGTCGGTGAAGCTGCGTCCCGAGGTGCTCAAGGAGATCCAGGACGCGGTCGGCGCCAAGTACGGCAAGGACAGGCCGTTCGACCTGGTGTTCCACGGCGGTTCCGGCTCCAGCCCGGAGGAGATCAGGGAGGCGGTGTCGTACGGCGTCGTCAAGATGAACGTCGACACCGACACCCAGTACGCGTTCACCCGCCCGGTCGCCGACCACATGTTCCGCAACTACGACGGCGTGCTGAAGATCGACGGCGAGGTCGGCAACAAGAAGCAGTACGACCCGCGCTCGTGGGGCAAGGCCGCCGAGGCCGGGATGGCCGCGCGCGTCGTGGAAGCGTCCGAGAACCTCCACTCGGCAGGCAAGAAGCTCAAGTAACGCGGTTCCCGCGCCCGGCCGTTTGGTGCGGGCGGCGGTTTGGGGCAGGCGTGCGGGGTGTGTCTCGCATGCGTGGTGTGCTTCCGCGCCCGGCGCGTCTGCCCGCTCGATGGCGACGGTCGCGGCAGGCGCGTTGTTTGACGAAACCTGGGTAGTGTCCGAGGTGTGGCACTACCCCGCACCTATGAGACGCAGAACTGCTCGGTCGCGCGGTCGCTGGAGGTCGTGGGCGACCGGTGGACGATGCTGGTGATCCGCACCGCCTTCCAGGGTGTGCGGCGGTTCGACGACTTCCAGGACGCGCTGGGCGTGGCGCGCAACGTCCTCACCGACCGGCTCGGACGGCTGTGCGACGAGGGCCTCATGCGCCGCGTCCCGTACCAGGAGCGGCCGGAGCGGCATGAGTACCGGCTCACCCGCAAGGGCGTCGAGCTGTGGCCCGTCATCATGACGCTGCTGATGTGGGGCGACCGGCACTACGCGCCCGAGGGGCCACCGATGATCATCGGTCACCGGGGCTGCGACGGCTCGCTGACCCCGCAGTTCACCTGCGATTCCTGTGGCGCGATCCTGGGGCCCACCGATGTGGCGCCCCTTCCTGGTTCGAGCGCCTGAGAACCCTAGAGTTGCTTCACACAACCTTTTGCGGTCCAATGAGTTTTATGAAGCAACTCGCGGTGCGGGGTGGTGGGTGCCGGGTCCGGGTGCGTCCGTACGGCGTCGCCGACCGGGAACGCGTCCACCGGATGTCGGACCGGCTGTCGACCGCCAGCCTCTACACCCGCTTCTTCTCCGGAAGCCCGCGCATCCCGGACCACTACCTCGTCCTGCTGGACGGCCTCGACCACTGGGACCGCGAGGCCCTGATCGCGCTGGACGGCGACGAGATCATCGGCATCGCCGAGTACATCCGTCTCCCGGCGCGCCGCTGGAGCGCCGACGTCGCCGTGCTCGTCATCGACCCGTGGCAGCGGCACGGTGTCGGCACCGTGCTGGTCGCCCGCCTCGCCGAGCTGGCCGGACGGCGCGGCGTCACCGAGTTCGGCGCGGACGTCATCCTCACCAACCGGGGCGGCGTCCGCTTCGTCCGGCGTGGCTGGCCCGCGGCGCGCTCCACCACGGACGGCGGATCGGCGCGCTTCCACCTGCCGCTCCCCATGCCCGCCTGACCATCCACGCGCCCGTCCTCTGGGCGCGGGGCACACCCAGCGTGACCCGGGTTGAGACGGACGTGACAGAGCTGCCTACCATGACCCGCATGACCCAGAACCTGCTCGGCGGCCTGCCCCCGACCGAACTGCCGGACAACATCGAGGCCCGCACGGCCCTGGAGAACGGCACCGACCCGTTCGAGGTCGCCGCGCGTCACCCCGACCACCCGGCCGCCTGGGCCGAGCTCGCCGACCGCGCCTTCGCCAACGGCAGCGTCATCGACTCGTACGCGTTCGCCCGCACCGGCTACCACCGCGGCCTCGACCAGCTCCGCCGGGCCGGGTGGAGGGGCCAGGGCCCCATCCCGTGGGAGCACGTGCCCAACCGCGGGTTCCTGCGCGCGCTGCACGCACTCGGCCGCGCCGCCGCCGCCATCGGCGAGGACAACGAGGCCGAGCGCTGCAAGACCTTCCTGCGCGACAGCAGCGAGACCGCCGCCGACGCCCTCAACGGCAACTGACGCAAGCACCTCACCGGCACCGGCCGCCTGCGGGCCGCCGGTGCCGGTGCCGGTCGTCCGCGGGCTGTGGGCTTCGGCGAGTTTGCGGAAGTCGGCGAGGAGGCGGTCGCGGTCGAGCGAGGTGACCCGCAAGCTGCTCGGCTGGGAGCCCGCGGAGCCCGGACTCATCCCCGACCTGGACGAAGGCCACTACTTCGGCCGCTGACCGAAGCCGCTGACCGACCGGGCCGCCCGGTGCGCCTGGGCGGCCACGCCGGCGATCCCGGACGTGAGGAAGGGCCCGCCGCCCGCGAGGTCGCCGACCACGTGCAGCCGGGGGTCGGGACGTCCGCAGACGAGGATCCGGCCGTTTCCGGG
>JBOHBY010000791.1:0-10364 GCA_050698635.1 Spirillospora sp. | reverse complement strand
CGGCAGGTCGTCGAGGCGTTCGGCACGGGAGCCTCGGATGACTGAGCGGCCGATTCCGCCCGGCACCCGGGTGCTGGTGCGCTACACCCTGCTCGCACCGGAGGAACGCGCCCCGAACCTGCCCGAGGACACCCGCGCGGTGCCGTACGTCGTGCGCACCAAAGGGATGCTGCGGGCCGAGGCGCACATCGGAGAACAGGTCCTGGTCCGCACACCGACGGGACGCGAGGTGGCCGGCGAACTGGTCCTGCCCGACCCCGCCGACGAGCACGGCTTCGGCCGGGCGCAGCCGGCGCTCGTCCGGGTCGTCGACGAGATCGGCAAGCTGCGGTGGCGGGGGGAAACGCGATGAAGACCGACTACGCCTCCGTCCTGGCGCGCAGGGACGAGATCCTGCTCGCCTCGACCGGCATCGACTACCGGGCCCTCGAACGCGGTCGGCTCGCTTTCGACAGCGAAGGGCTGATGGCCCGGGCCGGAAGCGACCTCTCCGCGATCCGGGCCGTCCAGCGGCGCACCGGTGTCGGCGGCACACCGCTGCTGGAGCTGCGCAACCTGACCGAACTGGTGCGGTCGATGTCCGCACCCGGCAAGGGCGCCAGGATCCTCGTCAAGGACGAGGCCGCGAACCCGTCGGGCAGTTTCAAGGACCGGCGCGCGGCGCCGTCCGCCCATCACGCTCGCGCCGCCGGCTATCCGGGACTGATCGCGGCGACCAGCGGCAACTACGGGGCCGCGGTCGCCGCCCAGGCCGCGGCCCACGGCCTCGGAGCGATCATCATCCAGGAGGCGTTCGACAGCGGCGGCCGCGGTCAACCGGAAATCCTGGAGAAGGGCCGCAAGTGCGAGGCCCTCGGCGCCGAGGTACTGCAGACCAGCGTCGGGCCCGAGCTCTTCTACACGCTGCTGCGCACGCTCGAAGAGACGGGCTACTTCAACGCGTCCCTGTACACCCCGTTGTCCATCGCCGGCATCGAGAGCCTCGGTGCCGAGATCGCCGAGCAGACCGTCGCCCTCACCGGCCGCCCGCCGGACGTCGTCCTCGCCACGCATGCCGGCGGCGGCATGGTGACGGGAACGGCACGCGGGCTGCGGGCAGCGGGGGCGACCGCAACCGAGGTCGTCGGGGTCAGCGTGGATCTGCGAGGGCTGCACATGGCCTCGGACCAGGACTTCAACCGCAAGTCGTTCACGACGGGCCACACCGGTTTCTCGATCCCGTTCACCAGCTGGCCCGACCGCGTCGACGTGCCGCGCAACGCCGCGCGTCCGTTGCGCTACCTGGACCGGTTCCTCCTCGTCAAGCAGGGCGAGGTGTTCTACACGACAGAACTCCTCGCCCGGCTGGAGGGGCTCGAACGGGGACCGGCGGGCAACACCTCGCTGGCCGCGGCGCTGGTGGTGGCGCGTGACCTCGACCGCGAGCAAACGGTCGTGGTCAGCGAGACCGAGTACACCGGCGCCGGCAAGAACCCCACCGCCCAGCTCGCCTTCGCCGCGGACAACGGGATCGACGTGCGGGTGGGGACCGCCGGCGAGGACGAGCCGGGCCGCGTGATCAGCCTGCCGGCGCACCCCGGGCAGCTGACGGTCGAGGAGGTCGACCTCGCCGCGCTGCGGGCGTCCTACCTGCGCAGGGCGCTGGCCGGAGGCGACGGGCTCACCGACGTGGACGTCGAGTTCCTGTCGCGCGACAGCGGCTCGTCCGAAGCAGCGGTGAGGGCGATGCTGGAGAGCACGTCATGACGGTGCCGATGACGAGCTCGGCCGACCTGCTGGAGCGCGAGCTGAGGTTCTTGTCCCCGGCGACGCGCATCGGGTTCTTCCCCGTCGTGGTGGGTGGCGGGGCCGGCGCGTGGTTCACCGACCGCGACGGGCGCCGCTTCCTCGACTTCCATTCGATGGCGTGCGTGGTCAACACGGGGCATGGCCATCCCCGTGTCGTCCGGGCCATCCAGGAACAGGCGGGCCGGCTCGTCCACACGAACTCGGCGTACGCCAGCCACGAGGGACTGGTGCTGCTGGCGGAGCGGCTCGCGGGCCTGGCGCCGGGCGATGCTCCGCGCCGGGTGGCGTTCGGCCTGTCCGGCAGCGACGCCAACGACGGCGCGCTCAAGCTCGCGCGCGCGGCGACCGGCCGCCCGCGGGTCATCGCGTTCCGGCACGCCTACCACGGCAACACCTACGGCGCGCTCAGCCTCTCGTCGGTGAGCCTGGCGATGCGCCGGGGCTTCGGCCCCGAGCTGCCGGGCGTCCATCACGTCGACTTCCCCGACGTCTACCGGATGCCGGGCTCGGCCGACGCGGTCGCCGACCGCTGCCTCGCGCAGCTGCGCGACCTGCTGGCCACCTCGGTCCCGGTCGAGGAGGTCGCGGCCGTGTTCGTCGAGCCGATCCAGGGTGACGCCGGCATCGTCGTGCCGCCGCGGCGCTTTCTCGACGGTCTCGCCGGGCTGTGCCGCGACAACGGCATCCTGCTCGTGGCCGAGGAGGTCCAGACCGGGGCCGGCAGGACGGGACGCTGGTTCGCCAGCGAACTGTTCGGGCTGGAACCCGACATCCTGGTCGTCGGCAAGGGACTGGGATCGGGCCTGCCGGTGTCCGCCGTGATCGCCGACGCGCGGCTGATGGCGTCCTGGTCCGCGCCCGGTCACGTGTTCAGCACCGCGGCCAACCCGGTGTGCGCCGCCGCCGCGCTCGCGACGCTCGACGTGATCGAGGACGAGGGGCTTGCGGCGAACGCCGCCGCGATGGGCGAACGGCTCCGCGCCGGCCTGGCCGAACTCGCCACCCGCCACCCGGCGATCGGCGACATCCGGGGCGCCGGCCTGATGTACGGCCTCGACCTGGTGACCGACCCCGTCACCCGGCGGCGGTCCCGGCGGCTGGCCGCGGCGGTCTCGGCGGCGTGTTTCTCCCGCGGGCTCTACGTCACCTTCCTGCGCGGATCGGTCCTGCGGCTGGCGCCGCCTCTCGTGATCGACGCCGGCGAGATCGACCTGGCCCTCGACATCCTCGACGCGTCCCTGGCCGACGCCGCGCAGGGCCGGGTCCCCGAAGCGCACATCAGCGCGGTCGTCGGCTGGTAGCCGGCGGCAGACCGAAAGGAAAGCCATGCACTCGCGAGTCACAGCCGATCGACGACGTCCCACGGTGGACAAGCGTGAGCTGCGCCAGACCCTAGGCCGGTTCGCCAGCGGCGTGGTCGTCGTGACCGGGCTGGTGGAGGGAGAGCCGGCCGGGTTCACCTGCCAGTCGTTCTCCTCGCTCTCCCTCGACCCCGCGCTGGTCGTCTTCTGCCCGTCGAAGGCGTCGCGGACCTGGCCCGGGCTCTCCAAGTCGGGCACGTTCTGCGTCAACATCCTGGGCGAGGGGCAATGCGAGGTCAGTGACACGTTCGCGCGCCAGGGCGTGGACAGGTTCGACCGCGTCTGCTGGTCGTCGGGCCGTCGTGGCAACCCGCGGCTGGCGGGCGCGCTGGCCCACATCGAATGCGATCTGCGCGCCGAGTACGACGGCGGCGATCACCACATCGTGCTCGGCGCGGTCCAGGACCTCGTCGTCGGTCAGGCGGACTCACCCCTGATCTATTTCCGCGGCCGGTACGCCGGTATCCGCGCCTGACCCGTCCACCCCACCCGTCCACCCCATCCGAAGGGAAGAACGCATGCCTGCTGTGGAACAAATGATCAACGAGGTCCGGCGGCTCGCTCCGCTGCTGGAGTCGGAGGCGCCGGCCGCCGAGGCCGCCGGCCAGGTGACCGCCCGGTCGATCGACGCGCTCCGCGAGGCCGGTGTGCTCGGCATGCTCGCCCCGAAGGAGTGCGGCGGTCTCGACCTCGGCCCGGTGGACGCGCTACGGGTGTTCGCGGAACTGTCACGGGCGGACGGATCCGCGGCGTGGGTGGTGGCCGCGAGTACGATCACCGCCAAGATCCTCCACCTGCTCGACGCCGGCACGGTCAAGCGTTTCTACGCCGACGGGATACCGATCATGGCGGGCCAGATCGCGCCCTTCGGCACCGCGGTCCCCGTGCCGGGCGGGTACCGGATCTCGGGCCAGTGGTCCTACGGCAGCGGCATCCTGCACGCCGACTACGTGTGCACGGCCGCCATGGTCGACGGCGACGGCGACGGCGACGTAGCGCCCGACGGCGCTTCGCGGATGATCGAGTTCATCGTCCCGATCGAGGTGGTGAAGCTGGGCGGCAACTGGGACGTCCTCGGGCTGAAGGGCACCGGCAGCGTCGACTACGCGCTCGACGACGTGTTCGTGCCGGACGGGCACATCATGGAGAACTTCAAGACCGCCGAGCCGAAATGGGGCGGCAGGAGCGCTCTCATCGGGCTCACCGGATGGTTCACGTTCGCGCACACCGGATGGGCGCTCGGGGTCGGCAGGCGTGCGCTCGACGAGATCGCGGCGCATGCGAAGCGGCCGTCCGGGCGGGGTACCCGGCTCGCCGACGACGGCTCGTTCAAGGAGGGGTACGCGATCGCCGAGGCCAAGCTGCGCAGCGCCCAGGCGTGGGCGTACGACGTGTGGGGCGAGATCGAGCGGAGCGTCGAGGCCGGACGGCAGCCGACCACCCGGCAGCACACGCTTGCCCGGACCGCTTCGGTCCACCTGCACGACGTCGATGTCGACGTGGCCGCCTTCGCCTTCCAGCAAGGGGGTGGCGCGGCCCTGCGTTCAGGAGCGTTGCAGCGGGCGTTCCGGGACGTCATGGCGGGCGGCCAGCACATCCAGGTGTCCCACCAGAAATACCATGACTGTGCCCGTGACCTCCTCGGTGAGGCCGAGGGACTGGTGTGGCGGGTGCATGAGCTCGGCTGACGGCGGACGCGATGACGACCGAAGCCCCGCTGACGGAGGACACGCGATGACGACCGACCGGCCGCGTACTGTGACCGATGCCGCCGCGGCGCTGCGGGCGGGCGAGGTGACCAGCGTCGGGCTCACCCGCGCCGCCATCGCGCTGGCGGACCGCGCCGACCGGGCCCTGGGTGTCTACGTGAACCGGTTCGACCCCAGCGCCCTGGACGCCGCCGAGCGCGCCGACCGGGAGCTGGAAGCCGGCCTGGACCGGGGGCCACTGCACGGGATCCCGATCGGTGTCAAGGACACCATCGCGGTCGCCGAGGGCCCGACCACGGCGCAGAGCGTCGTGCTGGACCGTGCTTGGGGCGCGCGCCGGGACGCGCCGGTGGTGGCCAGGCTGAAGGCCGCCGGCGCGGTGATCACCGGCAAGACGACGGCCATGGAGTTCGCCTGCGGCATGCCCGACCCGGCGAAGCCGTTCCCGGTGCCGCGCAACCCGTGGCGGCCCGAGGCGTGGACCGGTGGGTCCAGCTCGGGAACGGCCGCCGGGGTGGCCGCGGGGATGTTCTTTGCGGGCCTGGGCTCCGACACAGGGGGCAGCATCCGGATGCCCGCCGCTTTCTGCGGCGTGACCGGGCTGGTACCGACGTTCGGCCTCGTCCCGAAATCGGGCTGCGTGCCCATGGCCTACAGCCTTGACCGGATCGGCCCGATCGCCCGCAGCGCACGGGACTGCGCGGCACTGCTGGAGATCATGGCCGGCGCACATCCGAGCGATCCGGACAGCGTGCGGTGTCCGGACCGTCCTCCAGCCCCCACCCACCACCAGTCAACGGACGAGCTCCGCTCGACGGACCGTCCTCCAGCCCCCACCCACCGCCATTCAACGGACGAGCTCCGCTCGACGGTCCTGACTGGGCTTCCCGCCGCGGACCTGTCCGGCGTGCGGGTGGGTGTGGTCCGGGAGGGGCACTTCCCCGACGGTACCGATCCGGCCCTGGCCGGTGCGTTCGACAAGGCGGTCGAGGTCCTCGCCGGTCTGGGCGCGAGCATCCGCACGGTGACGTTGCCCTACTGGGAGGAGATGATCACCGCCCTCTACGTCATCTCGTCCTGCGAGGCGCTGGCCTACCATCGCAGCGACCTGGCCCTTCGCTGGGGTGACTACGCCCCGCACACGCGCGGGCTGATCGCCACGGGAGCCATGATGTCCGGTGCGGACTACGTTCAGGCGCAGCGGGTTCGCCGCGTGGGCCAGAACGCCGTCCAGCGACTGTTCGGCGAGATCGACGTGATCGCCTGTCCGACGGCCTCGGTCGGCGCACCGTTGTTCGACGCGCTTGCCGGCGACGACGGGCACCTGCGCACGGACGCGCTCTATCCGATGATTCACACGCCGTACTGGAGCAGTCTGGGCACCCCTGTGCTCGCGGTGCCGATCGGGCTGACCGCCGGCGGCCTGCCGCTGTCCATGCAGCTCGCCGGTCCCGCGTTCGGCGAAGCGGCCATTCTCCGGGCCGGTGACGTCTTCCAGCAAGAAACGAACTGGCACCTGCGCGCGCCTGGACTCGACGACATCACCGAAGGGGTCGGCCATGCTCGATGACGACACATCACGAGAACGCACGCGCATGCTCCTGGCCGCGGCCGGGCTGCCCGCCTCGGACGGCGAGATCGACGATCTGGCCGCGGGCTACGCGCACCTGCGGGCGGCGGTCGACGCGTTGAACGCGGTGCCGGCGGCCCGCTATGGCGAGCCCGCACTCCGGTTCCGCGCATCCGCCGAGGTCGTCGAGGATTGGGGGCTTGACCTCAACCGCGGTTGAAAAGGGATAGTCGTGGCTGAGCGCTCATCGGCGCCGGTCGGCCGGAGCCGGTGGCGAGCCTCATCGCCGTTCGCCTGCCGGCCAGTCGGGCCGTGGGCGCAGCCTCGACGCCGGAGGTTCGAGACATCATGCGTGTGCTGTTCATATCGAACCCCCGGATCGGATCGGCCTTTCCGCTGGTACCGCTCGCGTGGGCGGTGCGGTCCGCCGGACACGACGTGCTCTTCGGCGCCGCGGGCGACGGGCTCGCGGTCGAGCTGGCAGGTCTCGACGTCGTCGACGTGCTCCCAGGGGCGGACGATCGGCGGATACGCAAGGCGAAGAGGCTCGCCGACCCGGAGTCCTTCGTGCCCCTGACCCTGCCGGGGGCCGGAAGGCACACGGTGGCGCCGCCCCCGGGCGGGTTCGTGCCGTGGGCGCTGCCGGAGTTCCTGGCCGTGGCCCACGCCTGGCGTCCCGATCTGATCGTGTCCGACCCGGCGCAGACCGAAGGGCTGCTCGTCGCCGCGGCGCTCGACGTTCCCATCGTGCTCCACGGTCGCGGCCTCCTGCGTACGGCCGGCCTCCCATCGGCGATCCGCCGGAACTGCACGGCCTTCGACGACAACGGATGGGATCTTCCCGAGCACATCCGGCACATCGGCGTCGCACCGGCCAGCATCCTCCTGAGCGAGCCGGACGGTTGGTCCATGCGGCCGGTTCCTTACAACGGAGGCGGAGTCCTCGCGGACTGGCCCCACGAGCCGTCCCGGCGGATCTTGCTGACGTTGGGCACCGCCCCCGTGGGCACCCACGGGTCGGCCACGGTGGAGCGGATCGTCGCCCTGGCCGGGCGGGTCGACGCCGAGTTCGTGCTGGCACTTGGAGATCAGGCGACCGCGATACCGGGCGCGTTGCCGCGCAACGTCCGCTCGGTGGGGTGGGTTCCGCTGAGTACGATGCTGCGGTCCTGCGCCGCCGTTGTGCACCACGGTGGCGCGGGGACGACCCTGTGCTCCCTGGACGCGGGCGTCCCACAGCTGGTCGTGCCGGACGGGGCCGAGGCGGTTCTCCACGCCGACGCGGTGGTGAGCCGTGGCTGCGGGCTACGGTGCCGCCCGGACGAGCTGGACGAGGACGTTCTCACCTCGCTGACCGGTGCGGCAAGGTTCCGCGCCAACGCCGCCGAGGTCCGGGCGGAGTTGGCGGCCATGCCCGCCCCCGCGGACCTGGTGCCGCGCCTGGCCGAACTGGCCGATGCCGCGGAGGCGGCCCGGTCCGCGTCGGTGGTGGCCGCTGGCCTGCCCGTCGTCCTCGGGCGTCTTGACGACCGCGGCTCCTTGTTGAGCTGACGAGGGACGCTCGGTCGTTACGCCGGATCCGACAGGGACCCGGCGTAGATCGCGGTGTGATGCGCACCGCATTCCTTCAACACCGGATACGCGGCCCTTGCACTCAACTCGAGTTGAGTTGCGAGGGTGGCGTTCGTCGACCCCTTGTGAGGGTGACGTGAAAAGAGGCGGAATGTGATCAAGGAGATGAGCACGTGAGGACACAAGCCCGCCTGAAGACCGCCGTGCCGAAAGCGGCGGACCCCGGTTCACGGCGGCATGAGGCGCTGGTGATGGTGCTGGCCTGCGCGGGGTCGTTCGTCGTCATCCTGGACGCCACCATCATGTCGGTGGCGCTGCCCGACATCCGCGGCGCCCTGGGCTTCGCACCGGCGACGCTGCCCTGGGTGATCAACGTCTACACGCTCGCCTTCGCGGGATTCCTGCTGCTCGGCGGCCGGTGCGCGGACGTGTTCGGCCGCCGCGCGATGCTGCTCGCCGGGATGACGCTGTTCACCGCCGCACGTGTGGCCGGCGGTCTGTCCGTTACGCCGGAGATGCTGCTGGCCGCGAGGGCGGTGCAGGGGGTAGGCGGGGCACTGCTGATGCCGGTGACGCTGTCGCTGCTGACCGCGGCGTTCACCGATCCGGCCAGGCGTGCGCGGGCGCTGGGCACCTGGAGCGCGGTCGGGGCGCTCGGCGCCGCGTCGGGCCCGATCATCGGTGGTGTCCTCACCCAGTGGGCGGGCTGGAGGTGGGTGTTCTTCGTGACCGTCCCGGTCGGGCTGCTCACCGTTGCCGCCGCGCGCGGGCTGCCGCAGCATGGCCTGCGCGGCCGTCGCCCCTCGCTGGACGCCGTCGGCGCCGCGCTGGCCACCACCGGGCTGACCGGCGTGGTGTTCGCGCTGATGCGCGCCGCCGTAGCAGGCTGGACGAGCCCGCAGGTCACGGGCCCGCTGGCGGGCGGCCTCGCACTGCTGGGGCTTTTCCTGCTGCATCAGGCACGGTGGGCCACAGAACCATTGCTGTCTCCCGGCATCTTCCGGGTGCGCGCGGTCAGCAGCGGCAACGCGGTGATGTTCCTGCTCGGCCTCGGCTTTTTCGCCAGCCCGATCCTCTTGTCGCTGTACCTGCAGGACGTGCACGGCTGGTCACCGCTGCGCGCCGGGCTGGGATATCTGCCGGTCGGGATCGCCATGTTCGCGGGCGCTCAGGCCGCGGGACCGCTGACGGTGCGGTTCGGCCCGCGCCGCACGGCCGTGGTGTGCTGCCTGGTGGGCGTGGCCGGGTTCGCTGGGGTCGCGGCGTTCCTGGGCGTGCACGGCTCCTACCCGCTGACGGTGGCGCTGTCGGGCGGAGTGTTCGGGTTCGGGACGGCCGCGGCGTTCACTCCGATCACGGTGGCCGCCACCAGCGGCGTCCCGCCTGAGCAGCAGGGCCTGGCCGCGGGTGTGCTGAACACCGTTCGCCAGACGAGCGGCGCGATCGGGCTCGCCGTCATCAGCACGGTCTCCGCCTCGGCGACGGCCGGCTGGGCCGCCGCGCACCCAGACCGGGACGCTCCCGCCGCATTGGCCCACGGCCATACCATCGCCTTCCTCATCTCCGCTGGCTGTGTGGCGGCCGCCGCCCTGCTGGCGCTCCTGACCATGCCCCGCTCCGGTTGACCGTTCAGGCCACGACGGCGACGGCAAGCGCAGTCATGTCCGTCACCCACCGGCGGAATGATCCACCTACTACGAACGGGCACGGTCCGTCACCGGGGCGCAGGGTACATTTGCAATTGGTTTGCGACGCCGCACCGCCGTTAACCACCCTGACCAGCACAAACGCGAGAATGTCCCGGTTTGTCGATGGTGCACGGCATGGATCCTCGGCGCGATCAACCCCGCCCTGTACCGGCTCGCCGCCACCCCGCGCCGAGCACGGAAGCACAAGAGGAGATCGCCGCCGCGCTCCAGCAGATCGTCGCCCGACTCGCGCTGCGGCGCTGGGAAAGTCCGTGTTCGCCCGGATGTGCGGGGGGCCATCGTTGGGTGACCATCGGGGCGGAACTGAGCACGAAACCCGTACATGTTCGACGAGACGCTCTCATCGCGCTCTGATCCTGATCAGTTTTGATTCTTGGGCTGGACGCGCTTCCGCGGGGGGTCGGCGATGGGGCATCAGGTCATGGAAAGGCTGGTCGGGCGGACGGCGGAGTGTGCGCGTGTCGCCGGACTGATGGAGGACGCGAGGCTGGCACGCGGCGGTGCGTTGGTGATCAGCGGGGAGCCGGGGATCGGTAAGACAGCGCTCTTGCTGGATGCGGTCGGACGTTCGCAGGGGCACCGGGTGGTGGTCATCAGAGGTGTGGAATCGGAGGTCGAGCTGGCCGGCTCCGGCCTCGGCGAGCTCATCGGCGTG
>JBOHBY010000790.1:0-3229 GCA_050698635.1 Spirillospora sp. | reverse complement strand
GAAGCCGCCGCCGGTCTGGCGCGCGCCGAGCGCGCCATCTGGTCGAGGATGCCGCACGGCACCCCGGCGAACTCGTTCTCGGCGCGGCGCGCGATCCGCGCCATTTCCGGTGCCGCCAGGCCGATGCCGTACAGGTCGTTCAGCGCGACGGCGACGGCGCACGCGCCGCGCCCGGTTCCAGGTCCGCGAGGCCGAGATCGAGCGGACGGTCCTGGCTGTGCGTCGCCGAGAAGAGGCGCAGGCGGCCGTCGGTCCGCGTCCGGGCGGCGACGAAGGTGGCGTGAGGGAGTGCGAAGGGGAGCACGTATCCCGCGTTGTCGTCGGTGTGCTCGCCGATCAGGTTCACCCTGCCGGAATATGTCGAGTCATGTTGGATTATGTTTGACCGGGCGACAGGAGGGAGAACGGATGTTCGCGCCGCAGCGCAGGCAGGAGATCGTCCACCTGGTCAACGAGCACGGCTCGGTACGCGTCGCGGACCTGGTCGGCCGGTTCGGTGTGTCCGACATGACGATCCGCCGCGACCTGGCGATGCTGGCCGAACGGTCGCTGGTGGCGAAGGTGCACGGCGGGGCGACCCGGTCCGGCCCTCCGGCGGCGGAGGAGCCCGGCTTCGACGTCAAGCTGGCGGTCGGCCAGGCCGAGAAGGAGGCGATCGCCGCCCACGCGGTCTCACTGGTCCCGCCCGGCGCGACGATCGCGGTCTCCGCGGGCACGACCACCTGGACGCTGGCCCACCGGCTCGTCGAGGTCCCCCGGCTGACCGTGGTCACCAACTCGATGCGGGTGGCCGAGGTGTTCCACGGCAAGGGCCGGGCCGACCAGACGGTGGTGCTGACGGGCGGCGTCCGCACGCCGTCCGACGCGCTCGTCGGGCCCGTCGCCGTGGCGGCCGTCCGATCCCTCAACGTGGACCTGCTGCTGCTCGGCGTGCACGGGATGAGCCTGCACGCGGGATTCACGACCCCGAACCTGATGGAGGCCGAGACCGACCGCGCGCTGGTCGCGGCGGCCCGCCGCCGGATCGTGCTCGCGGACCACACCAAGTGGGAGGTCGTGGGCATCAGCACGATCGCCGACCTGGAGGACGCGGACGTCCTGGTCACCGACCGCGGCCTGGGCGAGGACGCGCGGGAGGCCCTCGCCGCCCACGTGGGCAGCCTCGTCGTCGTCTGACGGCGCACACCACCCGAGACGGGAAACGATGCTCGACAACCACGAGACCGACGGCCGATCGCTGACCCAGGCCCCCCTCTACCGGACGACGGGGACGCTCGCCGACGGACGGACGATCCATTACTACGACGACGGGCCGGGGCACGACCGGCGCGCCACCGATGAACGTGACCTGGCGCCTTCCACTCCGGCCGCTGAGCTGCGGATCGACCCGTTGACACGGCAGCCCGTCCTGATCGCGGCGCACAGGCAGACCCGGACCGCCGCCTCGGCCGGTGGTTGCTGCCCGCTGTGCGCGTCGCGTCCGGGCCGCCTGACGGAGATCCCCGCCGGCGAGTACCACGTCGCCGTGTTCGACAACCGATTCCCGTCCCTCGGCGGCCCGGCCGGTGGACGCGCGGAGGTGGTCTGCTTCTCCGCCGACCACGACCGCTCCGTCGCCACGCTGCCCCAGCGGCGGCTGGAAACCATCGGACGGGCCTGGACCGACCGCACCGAGGAACTGTCGAAGCTGCCCGGCGTGCAGAGCGTGTTCGTGTTCGAGAACCGTGGCGCCGAGGTCGGAGCCACGCTCTCCCACCCGCACGGCCAGATCTACGCCTACCCGTATCTGCCGCCCGTCCAGGCCGCCGTGGTGCAGGCGGCACGCGAGCATCGCTCACAGCACGGCGGCTGCCTCTTGTGCTCGGTCATCGAGCGCGAGGCGGCGGGCCCGCGTGTCGTGGCGAATTCGAGTTCCGGGCGCTTTCTCGCCTACGTCCCCGAAGCGGCGCGCTGGCCCTATGAAGTGCACATCGCGCCGCGCCGTTGCGCGCCCGACCTGACCGTCCTCACCGGCGACGAACGCGACGAGCTGATGGCCCTGTACGGCGACGTCCTGCGCCGCTTCGACGCCCTCTTCGACGACCCCACCCCGTACATGGCGTGCTGGCATCAGGCTCCCATCCGCCACCGCGACGTCCACGCCCACTTCTACGCCCAGGTGTTCACCATCCGCCGCGACGCCGACAAGCTCAAATACCTCGCGTCCAGCGAATCCGGCGCTGGAGCGTTCATCAACGACATCGTCCCCGAAACGGCCGCGCACCGCCCCTTCCCTTCGGGGTCAGTGCGCGTTCGTCCTCGCCGTCAGGCGGCTCGGGTCGGGCGTCCATTTCTGGGCGGCCTTGCCGTTCAGGTCCCAGACCACCTTCCCGGCGCGGACCGTCAGCTCGGTGGAGAGCCTGCGCTTGCCGTCGATGCGGAAGCCGAAGCTGTCCACGAACCCGAACCTGCCCTTGTCCAGCGTGAACACCGCGACGTCGGCCGGTGCGCCCACCGACAGGTTGCCCAGGTCGGGACGCTTGATCGCCTTCGCGGGCACCCACGTCGAGGCGTTGACGACGTCGTTCAGCGACATCCCCAGCGCCATGAACTTCGACATGATGTTGGACTGGTCCTTCATCCCGGCGTTCATGCTGGTGATGTGCAGGTCGGTGGAGATGGTGTCAGGGGGGAAGCCCTCCTTCATCGCCGGGACGGCCACGTCGTAGGCGAAGCTGCCGCCGCCGTGGCCCACGTCGAACAGCACGCCCCGGTCACGGCCCTTCTTCATGCCCGGGTTGAGCTTGCCGTCCGGGCCCAGCTCGCCGCGGAGCCCGGAGTAGGCGTGCGAGTAGATGTCGCCCGGACGGAGCTTCTGCGTGAGCAGCGTCTCCAGCGGGCGCTCCGGACGGTTGTTGCCGAAGTCGACCATCACCGGAATGCCCGCCTCGTCGCCCGCCTTGACGGAGTTCTCGACGGGCGTCCACTCCGGCCCCTCGTAGTGCGCCGTCTTGATGCCGACGATGGTGCCGGGGTGCTGCTTGGCCTTCGCCGCGGCGGGCGCCGGGTCCATGTCCTTGAGGTTCTGCTCGTACTTCCCGCCCGCCATGCCCTCGCCGACGATGTTGAGGAACGCCAGGACGCGGGTCTGCGAGCGGTCGATGACGTTCTTCTTGAACAGGTCGAAGCTGGTCGCGCCCGACGAGCCGGCGTCCACCGCCGTGGTGACGCCGGAGCGGAAGGTGAACCC
>JBOHBY010000789.1:0-4009 GCA_050698635.1 Spirillospora sp. | reverse complement strand
CCGCTGGCCGACGCGCGGTCGCTGGCCAGGTCGGCGACCCCGTCCTCGGCGGGGTCGACGCCGGTCCGGGCGAACGCCCGGTACATGCGCGTCTCGTGCCGGTGGTGCTTGGCGATCAGGTTGGCGGCGATGCCCCAGAGCCAGGCGCCGAAGTCCCGCCGTCCGTCGAACCTGTCGCGCTGCCGGAACGCGGTCGCGAACGACTCCGACACCAGGTCGTCGGCGAGGACGGGCCCCAGCCGCCGCCTGATGTAGGCGTGCAGCCGCGGCGCGTGGCGGCGGAACAGCTCGCCGAACGCGTCGGGGTCGTCGAGGGAGGCGGCGACGAGCCGTGAATCGTCCAGTTCGTCCCCGGCATGGCTCAGGATTGCCATGGGCGTCTCTTCATCGAGTCCGTCTCCGTGATCGGAAGGTGCTGACACCCGCCTCTATCCCGATCCCCCCGCCCCGGTTGCGCCCCCGCCCCGGTTGCGCCCTCGCCCTCGCCCCGGCCCCGGCAGTCGCGCGTCAGACGAGTCGCGGCACCGATCAGGCCCGCGGCGGCGTCTGGCGAGTCGGGTCAGTCGAGGGGGAGTGGGCGGCGCGGGACGGGCGCCGACTGGACGACCGACGTCGTCGTCCGCGCGAACGGCGTGAAACGGTCGAGAATCGGCTCCAGCTCGCTGACCGCCCGCAGATGGGCGACGAAATAGAAGCAGTCGTCGCCCGTCATGCGATGGCATTCGACGATCTGCGGGATCTCGTCGGCGATCTTGGGGATACGGCTCAGCTCCCGAGGGTTCGGCGTGATCCGGACCATGATCGTGATGGGGAACCCGAGCGCCACCGGGTCGACCGAGGCGTGGTAGCCGGTGATGACCCCCGTCTCCTCAAGCCGCTGCACGCGCTCGGCGACCGCCGGGGCCGAGAGCGCGACCCGCCGTCCCAGCTCGGCGAGGGTGGCGCGACCGTCCCGCTGCAGCTCGGTGAGGATCCGTAGGTCGATCGCGTCGAGCGGCTTCGGTTCGTAGGCGCGGCCTGGCCGGCCCCTTCGGTTCGCCATTCCTCCAACCTACGAACCCGCCGACGATACGGCCATGAAGTTTCCGCCCTGGTCGTACTTTGTCGGGAGTGCGGTCTTCCACTATCTGGGTCCGTCGTTCGCCGTTCTGCTGTTCTCCCGGGTCGGGCCGCTGGGCGTCGCCGGGCTGCGGATCTGGAGCGCCGTTGTGGTGTTCCTCCTGTGGCGCCGCCCTTGGCGGACGTTCAATCGCGACAATTGGCGGACGATCGTCGCCTGGGGCGCCGTGCTCGCGCTCATGAACGCGTCCTTCTATCTGGCGATCGCGCGGCTCCCGCTCGCGACCGTGGCGGCGATCGAGTTCCTGCCCGTCATCGGCCTCGCGGCGCTGGGGATGCGCACGCCCCGCAACCTCGCCGCGCTCGCCGTGGCCGTCGGCGGCGTCTACCTGCTGACGGACGTGCGGCTGGAAGGGGAGCCGCTGGGTTTCGTCTTCGCGTTCGCCAACGCAGCACTGTTCGCGGTGTACGTCGTCGTCGCACACCGGGCCGCGCAGTCGGACGCCGGAGGAATCGACGGACTGGCCATGGCGATGCTCGTCGCGACGGTGTTCGTCCTGCCGATCGGAGGCGTCCAGGCGGTTCCCGTCCTCACCGACCCGGTCGCGCTAGCGGCGGGCATAGGAGTAGGCATCTCGTCATCGGTCATCCCGTACGTGTGCGACCAGTTGGCCATGGCGCGCCTTAGCCGTGCTACTTATGCGCTGATGGTCGCGCTGCTTCCGGCGACGGCGACCGCGATCGGGCTGGTCGTCCTGCAGCAGGTACCGGTAGCGGTGGAACTCGCCGGAATCGGGTTGGTGATCGCCGGTGTGTCGTTGCACCGTGGTGAACGTTGAAAGGAGCCGTTCATGGAACAGGTACGTCTAGGAACGACCGGAACGAAGGTTTCCCGCATCTGCCTCGGGATGATGAGCTACGGCGACCCGTCCAAGCGGGAGTGGATCCTCGACGAGGACGGCGCGGAGCCCATCGTCCGGCGGGCCGTGGAAGCGGGTGTGACGTTCTTCGACACAGCCAACGTGTACGCGGAAGGCACTAGCGAGGAACTCACCGGACACCTTCTGCCCAAGTTCTTCGCCCGGCGGGACGATTACGTCCTGGCCACCAAGGTCTGCCTACCGATGGGCCCCGGACCCAACGACCGCGGGCTGTCGCGCAAGCACATCATGACCAGCATCGACGATTCGCTGCGGCGGCTTGGCGCCGACTATGTCGACCTCTACCAGATCCACCGATGGGACTACGGGACGCCCATTGAAGAGACCATGGAGGCGCTGCACGACGTCGTGAAGTCGGGCAAGGCCAGGTACATCGGCGCGTCCAGCATGTTCGCGTGGCAGTTCGCCAAGGCGCAACAGGTCGCGGAGACCCACGGCTGGACGAAGTTCGTCACCATGCAGAACCACTACAACCTCATCTACCGCGAAGAGGAACGGGAGATGATCCCGCTGTGCCTCGACCAGGGCGTGGGGCTCATCCCGTGGAGCCCGCTGGCTCGCGGGATGCTGGCCGGGAACCGTGAGCGCGGCGGCGAGCGCAGGACCGTCCGGTCCCGGAGCGACGCCTACGGTGACAGCCTCTACAAGGAGGCCGACTTCGACGTCGTCGACGTGGTCCGTGAGGTCGCGGGCGAACGGGGCGTCCCGGCCGCCCAGGTCGCGCTCGCGTGGCTGCTCGGACGTCCGGGGGTGACCGCGCCGATTTTCGGAGCGACGAAACTCACCCATATGGAGGACGCGATCTCCGCCGAACGCCTTGAACTGGACGAGAAGGAGGTCGAGCGCCTGGAAGCCCCGTACGTACCGCACTCCATCCTTGGGCATTCCTGACATAGCAGGCCGCGCGGACGCCCCTGGTCGGAACGGTCCGGGGGCGTTCGGCGTTTGTCCAGGGTGGTGATTTGCGATACGACGGGCGATCGGGGCAGGCTGGGTGCAGGAACGCCCACCCCGGGACGACGGCGCTGTAAGGAGCCCGACGATGACCGAGAATGACGGCACGCAGGGACCACGGCGGCCGTTGCCGGACGACGAGGGTCAGCCCACGCCGCCGGAGGCGCAGGAGCCTCCGGCCCGGCCGCTGGGCGACCGCACCGTCGTGTTCGGGGCGCCGCAGCTAGGCGGAACCGAGGCGGCCCAGCCGCCGGCACCGGCACAGCAGCCACCGGTAGAACCGCCGCAGGGGCCCCGCGAGGAGCAGCGTCCCGCGCCGCCTCCTCCGACGATGGTCGAGCAGCCCATGCAGCAGTTCGGCGAGCAGCCCCCGCCGCCACCGCAGGCGCCGTTCGGCGGCCCGCAGGACCAGCAGGCACCGTACGGGCAGCCGCCCGCCGGGCAGTTGCCGTACGGCACGCCCCCCGGCCCCGGCGGATTCCCGCCGCCCCAAGACCAGCAGCAGTACGCGCCTGGCGAGCAGCAGCAGTACGGCCAGCCGCAGCCCGGCTACGGCCAGCCGCCCGAGCAGCAGCCGTACGGCCAGCAGCCGCCGGAACAGCCCTACGGCCAGCAGCCGCCGCCGTATCCGCAGCAGCCGGTACACGGCGCGTCCGCCCAGGAAACGGCCCAGGAGCCGCTGCCGCAGTTCGGGCAGCAGCCGTTCGGCGGCCAGGGCGGGGCCTTCCCCGCGACCGACCCGGGCGCCACGCAGCCCGCCGGTGAGCAGCCGCCGCAGGGCGACCAGCCGCAGGAGTCCCTGACCGACCGGACGATGATCGTCCCCGGGCCGGCCGCCGAGGCGCCCGAGCCCGAGCCGCGCCGGCCCGTGATCGACGACCAGGCGACGCTGCACTGGTCGCCCGGCACCGACATCCCGGTCGCCACCGGTCCGGAGCGCAAGCAGGAGCCGCCGGCCGAGCCGTGGCAGGCGCCGACGCCGCCGTCGACGCCCGAGCCGTGGTCGCCGGAGTCGTCCCAGCCCGGCGGTGTTCCGCCCGTCCAGCCCGTCCAGC
>JBOHBY010000788.1:0-1652 GCA_050698635.1 Spirillospora sp. | reverse complement strand
CTGGAAGCGGCTGCGCGCGCCGAGCCGGTTCATGATCGTGGCCATGCCGCGCCGCACGGTCCGGACCGAGACCTCCAGCCGCGCCGCGACGGCCGCGTCCGTGCAGCCCTCCGCCAGCAGTTTCAGCAGTTCCTTCTCGCGGTCGGACAGCTCCCCGTGCTCGTGCGCCTCGTAGGCGCCGATCGGCACGGCGGCCGTCCAGGCCTGGGTGAACAGCCGGGTGATGGCCTCCACCACGCTGCGCAGGCGGAGCATCGCGGCCCCGATCGCCGGGTCGTTTCCGTGCCGCTCGCCGGGAACCACCGCCAGCGTGCCGTCGATGATCACGGCGTGGCCGGGGACCTCGGGGACGGTCCGTACGTCGGCGCCCGCGAGGGCCAGCGACTTCAGCCGGGCGGCCAGCGTGGGCTGGACGCGGGCGCGGTCCGGGAAGATCACCCGGTAGCGGACGCCGCGCCGCAGGTTCTCGTGGTCGACCTGGCGGGGGATGCCGATCGGCTCACCGGTCACGGCCGACAGCGGGCAGAGCACGACCACCTCGCGGGTGGCCGTGGCCAGCGCCGCGTCGATGCCCGCGTGGGTGGACGGCCGGCGCCGGGGCTGTTCCGGGCGCGGAACGTGGCCGTGGCGGCGGGCCGGTGCGGTCGGCGGACGCCGGTGGGACGGCGGCTTCGTGAGGTGCGTGGTGGTCATGACGGTTCTCCTCCGATGGGCAGGGTGAGCGCGACGGCCGGCCCGTGCAGCCCGTTCAGCCGTTCCAGTCGAATGCGCAGGTCCTTGCTGTGCGCCGCGAGGCGCGCGGCGGCGTTGTCGGCCAGTTCGGGGGTGGTGGCGGCGATCCGCAGCGTCCCGGAGAGGCCGGTGGCGTCCGCCGCGACGGCGACGGTGAGCGCGACACCGGGCACGAGGTTGAGCAGCCGGTGCAGCGCGGCGGCCCGGTCCGAGGGCCCGTCCTCATCCGCGGACAGCGCCATGGCGACCTGGGTGATCGGGCCCGCGTGCCAGTACCGCCACTGCTCGTGCAGGCGGTGGCGGCCCGGCCCGGTGTGGACGAGCGCGGTCAGCGTGGTGTGCAGCTCGTCCTCCGGGACGGCGAGCAGGGTCACGCCCTGCCGGCGGGTGCGGCGCAGGATCCGGCGGACCGCGTTGCCCAGCGGGATCGCCACGGCCTCGTCGGAGGCGAAGTCCACGTCCCGCCGGGCCCGTACGGCCAGCCAGGCGCGGGGTACCTGCTGGTGCGGGCCCCTGTGCAGCACCAGTTGCAGCCCCATGCGCGGTACGCCGTCCGTCTGATCTGGCAGCAGTTCGCCGGAGAGCGCGGCGCGGGTGAGCGTCCGCGGATCGCCCTCCGGCCGCAGTACCGCGACCAGTTCCCCGGGACGGCTCACGGTGCCCGCGGGGTCGCCGCCGAGGCCCGTGGAGCCGGCGCGTGCGCCGTCCGCCAGCCGGGAGAGCAGCGCGGCCGGACGGTCGGCCGCGGTCGTGAGGTCGTGCGTACGGGGACGGAGCGCCAGCCGCACCCTGCGTGCCAGAACCGCGGAGAGCCACTGGTGGTTCATCCGCAGCGCGGAGAGGACGAGGAGCACGAGGGCGGCGCCCGCGAGCGCCACGGCCAGCGGCCACGGCCGTCCGGCCGCGGTGAAGGCGAGCAC
>JBOHBY010000787.1:0-15118 GCA_050698635.1 Spirillospora sp. | reverse complement strand
GACCGGAGTGGGTGACGCTGTTCCTGGCCATCGGGTCGCTCGGCGCGGTGACCGTGCCGATCAACACCCGGTGGCGGGCGCCGGAGATCGCCTACGCGCTGCGGCAGTCGCGGTCCTCGATGCTGTTCCTCGCCGACCGGTTCCTGAACATCGACTTCATCGGCGTGCTGCGGGAGATCTGCCCCGCCGTCGACACCGAGCTGCCCGGCTCCGACCTCCCCGATCTGCGGTCGGTGGTCGTGCTCGGCCGTGACGAAACCGCTGACATCCCGGTCGCCGCCCGCTCGTGGGACGACTTCAGGGCGGGCGGCACGACCCCGGTCGAGCCGACCGGGGCGCCCGAGGACGTGGTGCTGATCCAGTACACGTCCGGGACGACGTCGCACCCGAAGGGCGTGCTGCTGACCCAGCTCAACATGTGCGCCGACGCGTTCTTCTCCGGCGGGCGGATGGGACTGCGCGCGGGCGACCGGTTCCACAGCGCACGGCCGTTCTTCCACGCCGCCGGGAGCACGTTGACGGTGCTGGCCTGCGTCCAGCACATCGCCACGGTCGTGACGATGGACCGTTTCGAGGCCGGTGAGGCGCTGCGGCTGATCGAGGAGGAGCGCTGCACGCACTTCTCCGGCAACGACACGATCGCGCTGATGTTGCTGAACCACCCGGATCGTGCCAAGCGGCGGCTCAGGCTGCGCGGCGCGTGGGCGGCGGCGTCGCCCGCCGTCGTCCGCCGGATCGTGGACGAGCTCGGCGCGTCCGAATGCGTCGTCGGCTACGGCCTGTCGGAGGCGTCGCCGAACGTGGCGCAGTCGGCGTGGTGGGAGCCCGAGGACGTCCGCGCCGGCGGCCGGATGCTGCCCGAGCCCGGGGTGGAGGTCCGCATCCACGACCCCGAGTCCGGGAGCGATCTTCCCGTCGGGGGTGTCGGCGAGATCCTCGTCCGGGGCTGGAACGTGATGCGCGGCTACTACGGCATGCCCGACGAGACCGCGCGGACCCTGTCGCCCGACGGCTGGCTGCGCACCGGCGACCTCGGGAAACTCGGCGACGACGGCCGCCTGGAGTTCGTCGGACGCGCCAAGGAGCTGATCCGCGTCGGCGGCGAGAACGTCGCGCCGACCGAGGTCGAGGACGTCCTGCACGGCCACCCCAAGATCAAGCAGGCGGCGGTGGTCGGCGTCCCCGACGAGCGGCTCATGGAGGTCCCGTTCGCGTTCGTCGTGCTCGCCGAGGGCAGCACGGCCGACCCCGAGGAGATCATCGCCTGGGCGGGCGAGCGCCTCGCCCGCTTCAAGGTGCCGCGCCACGTCCGGGTGGTCACCGGCTTCGAGGAGTTCGGCATGACGGCCAGTTCCAAGGTGCAGAAGCGCCACCTCGCCGAGCACGCCCGCCGGCTCCTCGACTCGCTGGAGACCGGATGAAGGGCGGCATGAGGATCGAGACGCCCGTCACGCGGCTGCTCGGGTGTGATCTGCCGATCGTTCAGGCGGGCATGTCGTGGGCGTCGTCGAACTCGGCGCTGCCGCTCGCGGTGTCGAACGCGGGCGGGCTCGGCGTGATCGGCGCCGGTCCGATGCGGCTGCCCGACCTGGACCGCGCCATCACCGAGGTCGCGGCGGGCACCGAGGCCACGGGCCGCCCCTACGCGGTGAACCTGCCCCTCTACCGCAAGGGCGCCGACGAGGTCATGGACCTGCTCGTCGCCAGGCGCCCCCCGGTGCTGATCGCCTCGCAGGGCGGCACCCGCCGCTACCTCCACCGCTTCCGCGACACCGGGACCCTGTGCCTGCACGTCGTCGCGAGCGAGGAGCACGCCGCCAAGGCGGTCGAGGCCGGGGTGGACGGTCTCGTCGTCGTCGGCGCCGAGGCGGGTGGCCATCCGCCCCCTGGGCTCGTGTCGACGCTGGTCACGGTCCGGGCGGTGGCCAGGCGGTTCCCGGAGACGCCGATCATCGCCTCCGGCGGGTTCGCCGACGGGGCGGGCCTCGCGGCGGCACTGTCGCTGGGCGCGGGCGCGGCGCAGTTCGGCACCCGCTTCGTGGCGAGCGCCGAGTCGAACGTCCACCCCGCCTACAAGGACGCCGTCCTCGCCGCCGGGACGGGCGACACCCGGACCGTCGGACGCGAGATCGGCGTGATCCGCGTCCTCGCCAACGACTTCGCCGACCGGATGGCGGAGCTGGAGAAGAACGGAACCGACCTGGAACGGCGCCGGGCCGAGTTCACCGCGTCCAGCCTGAAGGACGCCGCCGTCGACGGTGACGTCAGCGGCGGCAAGGTCGAGCTGGGCCAGTCCGCCGGGCTGGTCGACGCGATCCTGCCGGCGGCGCGGATCGTCGAGCTGATCGTCCAGGAGTACGCCGCCACGCTCGGCCGCCTGCCCGAGGTCCGGCCGGCCCAAGACCGTCCAGACCACCCAGCCGCGACCCCGCTCCCGGCCTGGTAGCCCCCCGCCACCCCAAGGACTCGGGGGAGAGTCAGCCGAATCAAGATCTGGGAGGTCTTGAATGACGACCAACGATAGGGCCGAGCGGGTAGCCTCCGCTCCGAAGATCGGCCGAAGAGGACTGCTGGGAGGTGCCACCGTGCTCGCGGCCAGTGGCGCGGCGTTCGTCGCCGGTGGCGGCTCCGCCGCCGCCGCGGGCGGCGGACCGCGGGTCGACTCCCCGCTCAGGATCATCCCGATTCCGGAGCAGGTTCCGGCGACCGAGGGGTACGCGCCGCTGCCCGACGGCGGACGCCTCTGGTACTGGGACACCGGCGGCCGCGGAACCCCGATCGTGCTCATGCACCCCGGCAGCGGCAGCGGTGAGATCTGGCCGTACCAGCAGCCCTACTTCGCCAAGGCCGGTTACCGCGTGATCGGCTTCTCACTGCGCGGCAAGTACAGGTCGAGCGCGCCGAATCCGGACAACCCGGGAACCGGCGCGGCCGACCTGCACGAACTCCTCAAGCACCTGCACGTCGACAGGTTCCACCTCGTCGGTGTGGCCTACGGCGGGGGCGTGGCGCTCGACTACGCGCTGCTCCACGAGCAGCGGCTGCTCAGCCTCTCGCTCAGCGGCAGCCTGACCAGCGTGACGAACCAGGACTACGTCGACATGCTCCGGCGGCTCCGGCCGACGGGCTTCAACGACATGCCGTCCAGCTTCATCGAGCTGGGGCCGTCCTACCGGGCGCTCAACCCCGGCGGGATGGCGACCTGGACCGAGATCCACGACCGGGCCTCGACCAGCGACGTCGGGCAGCCGTACGCCACCAGCCCCACCTGGGCGGACGTGGAGCGGCTGCGGGTGCCGACCCTGCTGCTGTGGGGGGACGGCGACCTCTACAGCCCGCCGTCGGTGCAGCGGGTCATGGCGAGCCACTTCCGCAACGTGGAGACGGTCATCGCCAGCGAGTGCGGCCACGCGCCGCACTGGGAGCGGTCGGACATCTACAACCCGGTCCTGCGCAAGTTCATGCGCAAGCACTCGCACTAGCCGCTAAGTGTTAGCGACCGGCACCGCACGAGCGCCGGGGAGCCCGATCCCTGCTTCGGGCTCCCCGGCTTTCGCTTTGCCTGCGGGCCTCAGCTCAGCTGGGGCATGACCTCGGCGGCGAGCCGCTCCATCTGCCCGGCGTCGTCGAAGAGCGGGGTGAACAGGACCATCTCGGCGCCCGCGTCGATCACCTCGCGGACTCCCCGCACGCACTCGTCGGCGGAGCCGAAGACGGCGACGGACAGCAGGTCGTCGCGTCCGTAGAACCGCTTCAGGGTGTCGGAGGCCCGGTTCCGGGCGCGGGACGCGTCGTCGTCCACCCCGATGTAGACGCGCTTGGCGATGGAGAACGTTCCGGGGTCGCGATCCTGCTCGCCGAGCGCCTCCCGGACGCCGCGCACCTGCTCGACGAACTGCGCGGTCGTCGCGGAACCGGCGCCGAAGAACCCGTCGCCGTGCCGGACGGCGCGCCGCAGCGCGTTCGGGTGGCGGGCGCCGAACCACAGCGGGGGATGCGGTTTCTGGAACGGCTTGGGCTCCATGGCGTCGTCGTCGAGCTGCCAGAAGCGTCCGTCGAAGGTGATGCGCGGCTCCGTCCAGCACGCCTTCATCAGCTCCAGCCCCTCGGTGAACCGTGCGACGCGGCTCTCCGGGTCGACGGCGAACGCCCTGAGCGCCGGGCCGAGGTTGCCGACCCCGACGCCGACCTCGACGCGGCCGCGGCTGAGCTGGTCCAGCGTGGCGAGGCTGTTGGCGAGGTGGAGCGGGTTGTGCAGCGTGCTGACGAACACGGCGCAGCCCAGCCGGATCCGCTCGGTGCACGCGGCCGCGTACGTCATGGCCTCCAGCGGGCTCGACCGGGCCGCGCCGCCGAGGACCTGCTCCTGCGTCCAGGCGCCGTCGAAGCCGAGCGCCTCGGCCCGCCGCAGAAAGGCGCGGAAGGCGGCCGGGTCGAACTCGCCGTCGGGAAGGTCCTGCGGAATGGAGATCGAGAAGCGCATCCGCCTTATTCTAACGATCTTCCAGCCCTGTGACCAGGGCAAATGGCAACCAGAGTCGGGCTCCGGCGCGGTGGATCTCCCAACGGTCGCGGCCTTCAGCCCACAGGGTTATCCGGCGAATCCAGCCAGACACGTTGACCATGGGCGGTCACCGTCACCCCGAACTGGGAGGCTTCCGGCTTACCCGCCGCCTTCCAGCGTTCCTCAGCGTCCTCAACGCTTCGCGCCATTCGGACCATTCTGGCGAGATCTCCCGCCGCACCCACTTGAGATTGCGCAGGAGATATCCGTTGGTGCCGATCCTCTTCTCGATGCGCTCAACGTCGTCCACGTGGGGAGTTCTCTTGCCGTTGACCCGGTTGCTCACGGTTGATGGCACCACGTTAAGCGCGTCCGCCAGCTCCCTGCCGGTCGAGGACACGGCCGAGGGCCTCGCCGACCAGCTTGCCGACTAGCGCGACCGGGAGCACCGGGTGTGACCCAAGACGAGATCATGGTCGACACCTCGCCACAGCAGCCGCCCCACGTGCTGGGCGAGTTCCCGAGAGACACATCCTGCAGGCCGCAGAAGGCCTCGTTGTTCGGTTCGAAATCCATGAGATCTTCACTGATAAGAAACTGTGGATGGCCTGTTAATGTTCAGACAGGCGCGGGTCGTGAAATCTGGTCCGCGAGGAGTTCGACAGTCCTTTCTCCTGCAAACCAAAGGTGCTGGATCGAGAGCGCGCAGCGTTTGTGACGCCCATTCGATCGCCTGTTCCAAAGGAGGACACGCATGCCGCATGTTCAAAAGAACCTGGCGCTCGCCAAAGGTATTCGGGCCGTGGCGGCGGCCGCCCTCGCCCTGGCCGCCACGGGCGCGCTGACCACCGCGTCGGCGAACGCCGACGAACCGGCCCCGGCACAGCCCCGCTCCGCCACCGCCGACGACTTCGTCTACGACGAGTCAACCAGCGATTCCGCCCCGGCAGGCGGGAGGGTCTTCTTCCAGCCGATCGGCGACCGTGTCCAACTCTGCGATATGGAAGAGGACGATGGCTCCTATACGAAGCTCTCCGTCTGGGACGTGAGCCCGGAGCGGGACGTACCCTACGGCGTAATATCCAATCGTTCGTCGCAGCCCACCTGCACTCCCCTGGGAAAGGACCTCCCCGAGGGGCACTGCATCAGCTTCCACATCTTCCTGGTCCTGGGCGACGGAACGATCTACGGTGGCCGCACGGTCCGATGGAGGAACGTGAACTACGAGACAAGCCGTTGCTGATGACTTGAATGGACGCCTGAGCGGCGACCGATCGAGCATCAAATGTCACGCCTCCGGTCATACTCCGCTGGGACCGGGGGCGTGACGCCCCAGCCGCCCCGTATCCGATGAAGTCCCGGGCGGGACGGGTCAGGGCGTTCCGACGGTGATGTCCAGCACCAGCGGCTCGGTGCGCTCGGCCAGCGTGGGGATGATCGCGTCGAGCCGCTCGTGCAGTCCGTCGAGGTCGCTCACCCGGACGGCGGAGCAGCCCAGCGACTCGGCCAGCCCGGACATGCTCACCTCCGTGAAGTGCGGCCAGGGCGCCTTGCCGTGGCCCTTGTCGACCGCGAGCTGGTCCATGATCGCGTAGGTGCCGTTCGACATGACGATGAACAGCGCGCCGACGGCGTAGTGGGCCGCGCTCCACAGGGCCTGGATGCCGTAGAGCGACGATCCGTCCCCGACCACCGCGACCACGGGCCGGTCGGGCAGCGCCATCCGCAGCCCGGTCGCGGCGGGCAGCGCGAACCCGAGCCCGCCCATGGCGGCGCTGACGAAGCCCAGCGGCGCGCGGGCCGGGACCATGTCGTGCAGCAGCGGACGGCTGGACGGGCTCTCCTCCACCAGCACCGTGTCCGGCGCGAGCCGTTCGGCCAGGGCGCTGAAGACGTGCTCCGGCATGAGCACACCGTCGTACTCCGGAACAGGTACGGCCGCACGCCGGACGGGCGTCGCCGGTTCGGGACGGTCGTCGACCGCGTCGAGCAGCGCCGCGCACACCGGGCCTGGAGCGCCGAGGATCGCCAGCTCGGCGGGGCTGCGATGGACCTCCTCCGCGTACTGGCTGATCACGGCGGTGCGGGTGCCGGGCGGGAGCAGCGGACCGGCCTCGAAGTGGGACTGGCGGAACACCGGCGCGCCCACGGACAGGACGAGGTCGTGCCCGCTGAGCGTCTTGCGCAGCGCCGTCCGCACCGGGGGGAGGTGCCCGGCGAACCGGGGATGGTCCTGCGGGAAGCCGGCGCGGGCGCCGAACGACTCCTGCCAGACGGGGCAGCTCAGCCGGTCCGCTAGCGCGGTCAGCGCGGCCCAGGTCACGGGGTCGTCGGCACCGGCGCCGACCACGATCGCCGGGTTGTCGGCGCGGTTGATCAGGCCGGCGAGTTCGGCGATGGTGGCCGCGTCCGGCTGCGCGCAGGTGCGGACGAGGTCGGGGGCGGGGAGCGTCTCGCCGTCGTCGACCGGGACGGTCCAGTCGTCCATCGGCACGATCACCAGCGCGGGGCCCTGGCCGGTGCGGGCCTCGTGCACGGCGCGGGCGACGGCGCCGGGGACGTCCTCGGCGCGGGCGGGCTGGGAGGTCCAGACCGGGTATTCACCGCCGAGGCCGTGCAGGCGGCCGGCGAGGAACGGCTCGAACGCCAGGTGGCGGCGGTCCTGCTGGCCGACGATCACGACGAGCGGCGCCCGGTTGACGCGGGCGGTGGCGAGCGCGCCGACCGCGTTGCCGAGCCCGGCCGTGGTGTGCAGGATCACCGCGGCGGGACGGTCGCGGGCGATCGCCCAGCCGGTGGCCATCCCGACCACCGACCCCTCGTGCAGGCCGAGGATGAAGGTCAGGTCGTTCGGCAGGTCGGTGAGCAGGGAGATCTCGGTCGACCCCGGGTTGCCGAACAGCGTCGTCAGCCCGTGGGCGCGCAGGACGTCGAACATGAGACCGCGGACATTCTGGGCCACGGGCGCTCCTTCCGAAGGGGACGATACGGGGGCGATACGGACGGCGATGGGAACGACGCCGAGCGTCCCACCCCGCCGATGGCCTCGGGACCGTTCCTCGCACTCAGCGGAACACCTCGTCGTCGGCCGGAAACTCGTCGCGGAGCGCGCGGGAGATGCCGAGCGCGGCGGCGCGGACCGCCGGGACGAGTGGCGCCAGGTTCCCGGTGCGGCTGGGCACCACGACGGAGATCGCCGCCGCGACCTCCCCGGGACGGCCGAAGACGGGCGCCGCGACGGACGAGGCGCCCATGGTCATCTCGTCGCGGCTCAGGCAGTAGCCCGTGCCGCGGATGTCGGCGAGGACGGTGCGCAGCCGTCCGGCGTCGGTGATCGTGGCCGGTGTGACGCGCGCGAGCGGGCCGCTCAGCAGCCGTTCCCGCACCTCGGGCGGCGCGTAGGCGAGCAGCACCTTCCCCGGGCCCGTCGAGTGGAGCGGGAGGCGCCCGCCGACCTGCGACACGACGCCGACCTGCGGGCGGGCCGACAGCTTCTCCACGTACAGCGCCTGGTCTTCGTCCCGCACGACCAGGTGGACGACCTGGTGGGTGGCCTCGTACAGGTCCTCCAGGTAGGGCAGTGCCACGTCGCGCAGCCGCCGTCCGCGCGGGGCGAGCGCGCCGAGCTGCCAGAGCCGCAGGCCGATCCGGTAGCGGCCACGCCCGTGCCGTTCCAGCGCGCCCCACTCGACCAGCTCGGCCAGCAACCGATGGACGGTCGCGGGCGCCAGCCCGGTGTCCCGGACGATCATGCCGAGCGTCTGCTCCGGCCGCCGCTCGGAGAAGGAGTCCAGGATCGCGAGCGCGCGGCTCAGCACCGTCCGTCCTGGTTCGACGGCATTGCCCGCCACGGTCACCTCCCGCTTGGCTTTTCCGCTGAGTGATAGTACGGGGAGACGTGTCCTGATACCCGGTGGAAGCGTGCCGAACACGGTAATCCTTCCGGAGAACACAAGACGCGGGCGAAGCGCGAAGGAGGCGGGCCGTGGCACGGCTTGACGGGAAGACATGCCTGATCACCGGCGGTGCGGGCAGCATCGGGATGGCCACGGCGGAGCGGTTCCTCGCCGAGGGCGCCCGCGTCCTGCTCGCCGACCGGGACGAGGCCGCCCTCAACGCCGCGGTGGACGCGCTCGGCACCGACCGCGCCGCCGGGCACCGGACGGACGTCACCGTCGACGAAGACGTGGCCGCCTCCATCGCCGCCGTCCTGGACCGCTGGGGACGCCTCGACGTCGCCATCGCCAACGCGGGCGTCACCGGCCCCATCGAACCGGTCACCGAGTACCCGGTCGACGAGTTCGACACCGTCCTGGCCGTCCACGTGCGCGGCGCGTTCCTGGTCTGCAAGCACGCGCTGCGCAACATGGAGGCGGGCGGGAGCATCATCATCGCGTCCAGCGTGGCGGGGTTGCGCGGAGACCCTGGCGTGTCGGGCTACATCACCGCGAAGCACGCGCAGATCGGGCTGATGCGGTCGGTCGCGAAGGAGGCGGCGCCGCGCGGCATCCGCGTCAACACCATCCACCCCGGGCCCGTCGACAACGACTTCCAGGCGGGCCTGGAGAAGCGCCTCGGCCAGGTCATCGGGACCGACGCCACGGCGTTCTTCAACGAGCAGATCCCGCTCGGACGGCACGCCGCCGCCACCGAGATCGCCGCGTCGATGCTCTTCCTCGCGTCCGACGAGAGCAGCTTCACCACCGGCACGACGCTCGTGGCCGACGGCGGCATGAGCGTCTGAACACTCCCGCGACCCGTCCCACCCCGCATCGGAGAGAGAGCCATGACCGTACTGAACGACTCGGCCTGGACGTCCAACGTCTTCCTCGGTGAGTGGACGCCCGGCACCGGCGGCGACTACGCCGTGGTGGAGCCCGCCACCGGAAAGGAACTCGGCCGCCTCGGCTCGGCCACGCCCGGCGACGTCGGCCGCGCGACCGCCCGTGCCGTGGACGCGCAACGCGCCTGGGCGGCGACCAGCTACCAGGAGCGCGCCGCCGTCCTGCGCCGCGCCGGCGCGCTCTGGGAGGAGCACGCCGCCGAGATCGAGGGATGGATCGTCCGGGAGGCGGGCGGCATCCCGCCGAAGGCCGCGCTCGAAGTGCACACCGCGGCGCAGGAGTGCTACGAGGCCGCCGCGCTCGCGTCCCACCCGGTCGGCGAGGTGCTGCGCTCGGAGCAGCCGCGGCTCAGCTACTCCCAGCGCGTGCCCGCCGGTGTCGTCGGCGTCATCGCGCCGTTCAACTTCCCGCTGATCCTGTCGATCCGGTCGGTCGCGCCCGCGCTGGCGCTCGGCAACGCGGTCGTGCTGAAGCCGGACCCGCGCACCGCCGTCTGCGGCGGCGTCGCGCTCGCCCGGATCTTCGAGGAGGCCGGGCTGCCCGCCGGGCTGCTCAGCGTGCTGCCCGGCGGCGCCGACGCCGGTGAGGCGCTGATCACCGACCCGGCCGTGCGGATCATCGCGTTCACCGGCTCCACCCGGGCCGGACGCGCCGTCGCGCGGCTCGCGGGCGAGCACCTCAAGCGCGTCCACCTGGAGCTCGGCGGGAACTCGGCGCTGATCGTGATGGCGGACGTCGACGTCGCGCGGGCCGCGTCCGTCGGGGCGTTCGGCTCCTACATGCACCAGGGCCAGATCTGCATGGCCACCGGCCGCCACTTGGTCGACCGGCGGATCGCCGACGACTACGTCGCCGCGCTGGCCGAGCGCGCCGACCGGCTTCCGGTCGGCGACCCGTCCGGCGGGCAGGCGGCGCTCGGCCCGATCATCGACGCGAAGCAGCGCGACAACGTCCACGGGCTGGTCACCGCCAGCGTGGACGCGGGCGCGCGGCTGGCGGCGGGCGGCACCTACGAGGGCCTGTTCTACCGGCCCACCGTCCTCGCCGACGTGCCGCTCGCGGCGCCCGCCTACGCGGAGGAGGTGTTCGGGCCCGTCGCCCCGGTCGTCGCGTTCGACTCGGCGGACGAGGCGGTCGCGCTGGCCGCCGACAGCGAGTACGGGCTGTCGCTCGGCATCCTGTCCGGGGACGGGCTGAAGGCGCTGGAGCTGGCCGCGCGGATCCCGTCGGGGGCCGTCCACATCAACGACCAGACCGTGTCGGACGAGGCCGTCATCCCCTTCGGCGGGACGGGCTGGTCCGGCAACGGATCCCGGATGGGCGGCATCGGCCACAACCTTGACGCCTACACCGAGACCCGCTGGATCACCGCCCAGAGCGAGCTGCCCACCTACCCGTTCTGAGCCACTTCCGCCTAGAAAAACTCCGGTTCGGGTGCCGTCGGGGGATACCGGCACCCGAACCGGGTCATTCGGTCGGGCTACTCAGGGACGGTCATCGGTTGTAGGGGGTGAGCCTGTCCCAGAAGTCGCAGTGGTGCTGACGGGCGATCTCCCTGGTCAGCTCACTGTCGCCGGCCGGGGCCAGAGCCATCACGTCCGGGTTGTGGCGGGTGAAGCGCGGCCACAGCGGCGCGCCCTTCACCGTCGGGCTGCCGGTCTGGGCGAAGCCCGTCCACTGGGCCGTGATCTGGGCGCCGAACGCCTTCTGGTTGGGGGTCAGCTGCGCCCCCGGGCGGGGCGACAGGAACTGGTTCAGCAGGACGTGGAACGCGCCGTTCGGCTTCGTCTGGTCGAGGAAGCTCGCGGGCGGGGCGTCGGAGTTGTCGGACTGGTAGGCGTACACCTTGATGTAGCGCGACATCCGCTTGTGGTTGAGCAGGGACGGGCAGACGGAGTTGGAGTCGGCCACGAGCGTCCGGTAGGCGATGAACGACGACGGGTCGGGGAACCGGTCCAGCGGGTAACGGGCGAACACCTGGGGGGCGTAGCGTCCGTACTGCTGCCGCACCATCCGCTCGTAGTCGGCGGGCGTGTTGGCGGACGCGAGCTGGGTCTCGTCGCGGTCCACGCCGTGCATGAGCGTGACGTTGTTGATCCGTCCGGTGGCGAACGCCTTACCCATCGACATGGTCAGGGTCTTGCCGTCGACGACCGGGCCGATCGTGCCCTGGTCGGGGCTCATCCCGTTGCCGGACTTGTCGAGCAGCGTCTGCACGGGCACGTCGCGCAGGCAGGCGGCCTTGTCGGCGGCGTCGCCGCAGCCGACGGCGGCCGCGAACCGCTCACCGGTCCGGTGCGCCTCGTCCGCGGTGGGCAGTTCGGACTTGCAGTCCTGCGGCTGCCATGACGTGTTCGTGGTGCCGAGCAGCGAGTTGTATTCGCCGCTTTGGGAGATTCCCTTCTGGAACAGCCCCTTCGCGGTCGGGGAAACGGCGTTCGCGCAGACGCTCGACCCGCCCGCGGACGCGCCATAAATGGTCACGTTGCGCGGGTCACCGCCGAATTGGGTGATGTTCTTCTGCACCCAGCGCAGCGCCGCCTGCTGGTCCTGGAACGCGTAGTTGCCCGAATTGCGGCCGAGTTCCTTGTGCGACATGAAGCCGAAGATGCCGAGCCGGTAGTGGATCTCGACGGAGATGACGTTCCCGGACCGGACGAGGTGGCTGCCGTCGGCGGGGGTACCGAACCTGAACCCGCCGCCGTGGATCTGGACCATGACGGGCAGCCGCTTGGAACCGGCGTTCGACGGCGCCCTGACGTTGAGGTTCAGGCAGTCCTCGTTGGTCGAACCGGAGCCGAGACCGTCGGCCTGCGGGCAGTTGTTGCCCCGCTCGGTGGCGGCGAACGTCGAGGTCCAGGCCTTGGCCGGCGCGGGCGGCGCCCAGCGCAGCGCGCCGACCGGCGGCGCGGCGTACCGGATCCCGAGCCAGGACCTGACGCCGTCGGCCTCCGTCCCGCAGACGATCCCCTTGTCGGTCTGGACGGTGGTCCCGGACGCGCAGTCGGGCGCCGCGGCGAGCGTCGCGGACTTCGGCGAGGCGCCGGCGACGGTCGTCGGGACGGTGAACATCACCGCGGCCAACACGGCCACGATGATGGCGGGCCATCGGAATCTTCTCGGCTCCATGCCGACCTACTCTCTCGCGCGGGGGAAGTGAAAAAGGGAAGGGAAAAGGGCCACACCGGCCGTGGATAATACGGCGAGGTTCCGGACGCTCTCTCATCCGGACGTGTGGTGTGGCGAAGGGGGGTGACGGATCTGTCAGGACCGGCGACGGCAGCAGCGCCCTTACTTCTGCCGGATCGTGGTACGCGTGCGTCATGATCGCGGGTGAATCGAAGGTTAAGATGGTGTTTCGGAGGCGGAAAGAGCCAGGTGGCGCCGCGTTCGGCCAGTGGCCGCGTTCGAGCGGCGATCGGCGCGGCGGATCGGTGAACGGTCGGATCTCTGCGACCGGCGGTCGGCCGGGGCCGGAGATCTCACTCTGCCTCCGGTCGTCCCTACGGATTGCGACAATTGGTCCGAATCAGACGGCCCATCGTGTTTTCCGGACCGTTGAACGCAGCCGCCCCGGGTGCTCGACGCGCCGGGCGTGCTGTTCGGCGCAGCGACCGCCCGGCCCTCCTGACCACCTCTTGTGATCATGTGATGCTCCGCCCGACGACGTCGAGCGACGATCGGGAAGGGATGCGCCGATGCGAACCAGCGCGAGGCGAACCAGACGGCGGATCAGGGTGGCGGGGACGGGCCGGCGCCGGAGGCTGTCGCTCGGGGCGGCGGTCGTGATCCTGGCCGGCGCGGCGGCCGCCCCCGGGGCCAGCGCCGCCGCCGCGGGCACGGGCGCGGCGGGCGACAAGTGCGAGTTCACCGTCCAGCGGGACGTCCCCACCACGATGCGGGACGGCACCGTGCTGCGCTCCAACGTGTACACCCCAAAGGGCGTGAAGGATTCGCCTGTCCTTCTGATACGGCTGCCCTACAACAAGGATCGTGCGGAGAACATCTTCTACGCCGACCCTGACCTCTACGCCGCGTCCTGCTACATGGTCGTCTCGCAGGACGTCCGCGGACAGTACAAGTCGGACGGCGCCTTCTACCCCTACAGGCACGAGGCCACCGACGGCTACGACACCATCGAATGGGCCGCGAAGCTGCCGGGCTCGAACGGCAAGGTCGGCATGTACGGCTTCTCCTACCCGGGGTTGACGCAGTGGTTGCCGGCCGCCCTCAAGCCGCCGCACCTCGTCACGATGATCCCGGCGTTCACCTCGTCCGACATCCGCGACGGGTGGACGTACGAGGGCGGCGCGATGTACCAGTCGTTCACCCAGGACTGGCCGCTGTTCTCCCTGGCCAACAGCTCGGTCGACCGCCTGCCCGACGGCGAGAGGCTCAGCGCGGAGATGAGCCAGGCGTCGCGGGACCTGTTCCGGAAGTGGTACTGGTCGCTGCCGCTGAACAAGTGGCCGCCGCTGTACCCCAAGGACGAGCGCGTCGCGCCGTACTACTACGACTGGGTCAAGCACCCGAGCAACGACGACTACTGGAAGCGGTGGAGCACCCGCGAGCGGTACCCGCAGATCACGGTTCCGGCGCTGAACTACGGCGGCTGGTACGACATCTTCCTCAACGGCACGGTCGAGAACTTCGCCGGGATGCGCGCCAAGGGCGGTTCGCAGACGGCCCGCGACGGCGCGAAGATCCTGATCGGCCCGTGGTCGCACGGCGGCTCGGGCCGCCGGACGGGCGTACTCGACTTCGGCCCGGACGCCGTCGTGCCGATCAACGAGGTGCAGCTCAAGTGGTTCGACTACTGGCTCAAGGGCAAGCGCAACGGCACCGACACCGACCCCGCCGTGAAGATCTTCGTGATGGGCGCGAACAAGTGGCGCACCGCGGACTCCTGGCCGATCCCCGGCACCCAGAACACCACGTACTACCTGCACAGCAACGGTGACGCGAACACGCTGACGGGCGGCGGCACGCTGAGCACCGTCCAGCCGGGGAAGGAGGAGGCGGACCGCTACCGGTACGACCCGGAGAACCCCGTGCCGAGCTTCGGCGGACGGTTCCAGAGCTCCGTGCCCGGCGGGCCGCAGGACCAGCGGGTCATCGAGCAGCGGCGGGACGTCCTCGTCTACAGCACTCCGGCGCTGCAGAAGGACACCGAGGTCACCGGCCCGATCGAGGTGACGTTGTACGCGTCGTCGTCCGCGAAGGACACCGACTGGACGGCGAAGCTCACCGACGTCCAGCCGGACGGCAGCTCGATCCACATCCGGGACGGGATCCAGCGGGCCAGATACCGGGTTTCCGAGGAACGCCCGTCGCTGATCCGCCCCGGCAAGGTCTACAAGTACACGATCAAGCTCTGGCCGACCAGCAACGTGTTCAGGGCGGGCCACCGCATCCGCCTTGAGGTCTCCAGCAGCAACTTCCCGATGTTCGACCGCAATCCGAACACCGGCAAGACGTTCGGTACCGACACGCGGACGAAGGTCGCCTCGCAGACGGTCCTGCACGACGCCGAGCACCCGTCGTCGATCACGCTGCCGATCATGCCGAGCCCCGTCGGCTGACCGAGCCGACGGCCGCCCCACCGGCGCCCCGGGCCCCCGCCGATCCGGCGGCCCGGGGCGCCGTTCACATCAGAAATATTCCTTCCGACAGTACTTAGCCCACCTCATCGACACACGACCTCGGAGCCGGGCACCGCGAAGGCCGCTCCGGCCCGTCCTGGCGGCGCTTCGCGCCTTGTGCGGAAGTC
>JBOHBY010000786.1:0-2804 GCA_050698635.1 Spirillospora sp. | reverse complement strand
GGACGCGACCAGACCGACACCTTCGTGCTGAGCGGCAAGGGCACCGAGGTCTGGCAGCCGTCGTTCAGCTACAAGGGCTTCCAGTTCGTCGAGGTGCGCGGATACCCCGGCACGCCCGGCCGCGACGCGCTGCGTGCCATGCGCCTGCACACCGCGGTCGCCAGTACGGGCCGCTTCACCTGTGCGAACGGCCTGCTCAACAAGATCCACGAGGCCGCGCGCTCGACCCTCCTCAACAACCACGTCTCGGTCCCGACCGACGGGTCGATGGAGGAGAAGCTGCCATGGACGGGCGACGCGGGCCTGATGGAGGACTCCGCGTTCCTCAACTTCGACATGCGCCGCTTCTACGCCAAGTGGCTCACCGACATCCGCGACACGCAGGACGAGCACGGCAACATCGCCTCGTGGGCGCCGCAGCCGCGTCCCGGGTTCCGTCCGCCGTCTCCGTCCTGGGCGAACCAGTACGTCGCGACCGTGTGGAACCTGCACCGGTACTACGACGCCCCCTGGGCGCTGGCCGAGTACTACGACTCGCTCGACCGGTACGCCGCGTTCGAGGCGGGACGGCTCGACGGCAGGGGCCTGAGCAGCGACGAGTGGGGCGACTACAACGCGCCGTCCCCGCAGAACGCCGCCGTGAACGCGCTCATGGGCACCGCGTACGTGTACCGCACGCACGTCCAGCTCGCCGAGATCGCCGCTGAGCTGGGCAAGGACGCCGACGCCCGGCGCCTGCGAGGCAAGGCCGCCGAGGTGGCCCGCGCGTTCAACGCCGCGTACCTGGACGCCGGGCGCGGGCTGTACCGGGCCGACGACGCCTACCGGCAGACGCCGAACGTGCTGGCGCTGGCGTTCGGGCTGGTGCCGTCCGAGCAGGTCAGGGCGGTGGTGGCGAACCTGGTGCGCGACGTGGCCGAGACGCACGACGGCCACCTCGACACCGGCGTGCTCGGCACCAAGTACCTGCTGCCGGTGCTGTGCGACCACGGCCGCGCCGACCTCGCGTACCGGGTGGCGACGCAGACCACCGAGCCGAGCTGGGGGTTCTGGTTCGCCAACGGCGCGACGTCGCTGTGGGAGATGTGGCACCTCGGCTCGCGCTCGCGCGGCCACGGGTTCCTCGGCACGGTCGAGGAGTGGTTCTACCGGTACGTGGCGGGCATCGAGCCGGCCGCGCCCGGGTTCCGGCGGATCCTGATGCGGCCCTGCCTGCCCGCCGGGCTGGACCGCGCGGAGGCGTCGGTCGACACGGTCCGGGGCCGCGCCGCCGTGAGCTGGCGGCGGGAACGCGGACGGCTGGCCTTCCGTGCCGAGGTGCCGGTCGGCGCCACGGCGGAGGTGCGCCTGCCGGCCGGTGCCGTCGCGCTGGACGGCGCGCGAGCGCTCGGTCCCGGCCGTTTCGCGGCCGGTCCGGGCACCCATCGATTCCAGGTGAGGAGAGGTTGATGACGGGCAGTCCGCCCGAGGTCCGGCAGCTGATCGAGCGTGCGCACGCGCTCGGGTCCGACCCGCGCAACACCAACTACGCAGGCGGTAACGCCTCGGCCAAGGCCGTGGTGGAGGACCCGGTGACCGCGTCGCCGGTCGAGCTGATGTGGGTGAAGGGCTCCGGCGGCGACCTGGGCACGCTGACCGAGAGCGGCCTGGCCGTCCTCCGGCTGGACCGCCTGCGCGCGCTGACCGGCGTGTACCCGGGGATCGAGCGCGAGGACGAGATGGTCGCCGCGTTCGACCACTGCCTGCACGGCCCTGCTGGTGGCAATAGGGGTGGCGCCGCGCCGTCGATCGACACGGCCATGCACGGTCTCGTCGACGCCGCGCACGTCGACCACCTGCACCCCGACTCCGGCATCGCGATCGCGACCGCCGCGGACGGCGAGGAACTGACCCGGCGGATCTTCGGCGACCGGGTCGCGTGGGTGCCGTGGCGGCGCCCCGGTTTCCAACTCGGCCTGGACATCGCCGAGATCAAGCGCGCGAACCCGCAAGCGATCGGCGTGATCCTCGGCGGGCACGGCATCACCGCGTGGGGTGAGACGAGCGAGGAGTGCGAGGCCAACTCGCTCGACATCATCCGCACCGCCGAGGCCTACATCGCCGAGCACGGCAGGCCGGACCCGTTCGGCGACGTCGTCCACCCGGCGCTGCCGCCGGAGGAACGGCACGACCGCGCCGCCGCACTGTTCCCGCTGCTGCGCGGGCTCGCGTCGACGGACCGTCCGCAGGTGGGGCATTACACCGACAGCGAGACCGTCCTCGACTTCCTGTCCCGCGCCGAGCATCCGCGGCTCGCCGCGCTCGGCACGTCCTGCCCGGACCATTTCCTGCGGACGAAGGTCGCGCCGATGGTCCTGGACCTGCCACCGGACGCGCCGCTCGACGACGCCAAGGCCAGGCTGAGGGAACTCCACGCCGCCTACCGCGAGGAGTACGCCGCCTACTACGCCCGCCACGCCGCCGCCGGCTCCCCGCCGATGCGGGGCGCCGACCCGGCGATCGTGCTCGTCCCCGGCGTCGGCATGTTCTCCTTCGGCGCGAACAAGCAGACCGCGCGGGTCGCCGGGGAGTTCTACGTCAACGCGATCAACGTGATGCGCGGCGCGGAGGCGCTGTCGCGGTACGCGCCGATCCCGGAGTCGGAGAAGTTCCGCATCGAGTACTGGGAGCTGGAGGAGGCCAAGCTCCACCGGATGCCCGCGCCCGAGCCGCTGGCGACCAGGGTCGCTCTGGTCACCGGCGCGGCGTCCGGGATCGGCAAGGCGATCGCCGAGCGGCTGGCGGCCGAGGGTGCCTGCGTGGTG
>JBOHBY010000785.1:0-3516 GCA_050698635.1 Spirillospora sp. | reverse complement strand
CATCAGGACCCCTCCCCGTTCCGCGCCGCGACGGCGAGGTTGACCCGCTCGACGTCGTCGGCGCCGGCCATGATGTGCACGATGTCGCCGTCCTGGATCACCGTGTCCCCGTCGGGGACGAGCGCGTCGCCCATCCACGACAGGAACGCCACCCGCGTCCGCGCGTGCTCCTCCAGCGCGCCGACCTTCTCGCCGACCCACAGGTGGCCGGAGTCGAGCTCGGCGAGGACGACCTCGCCGGTCGGGTCGCGCCACAGCGGCTCGGCGCCCTCGGGGAGCAGCCGCCGCAGGATCTGGTCGGCCGTCCACCGGACGGTCGCGACCGTGGGGATGCCGAGCCGCTGGTAGACCTCGGCGCGGCGCGGGTCGTAGATCCGGGCCACCACGTTGTCGACGCCGAACGTCTCCCGCGCCACCCGGGCGGAGATGATGTTGGAGTTGTCGCCGCTGCTGACGGCGACGAACGCGGACGCGCGCTCGATGCCCGCCTCGGCGATCACGTCGCGGTCGAACCCGAACCCGGTGATGCGGCGGCCCCGGAACCCGCTGCGCAGCCGGCGGAACGCCTCCGGGTTCTGGTCGATGATGGCCACCGAGTGACCCTTGTCCTCCAGGATGTGGGCGAGCGTCGAGCCGACCCGCCCGCATCCCATGATCACGATATGCACGGCCGTTCCCTCTTCCGTCCAGGGGGACGTTCCCCCTGTACCCCCCGCGCCGTGCACGGCACTCGTCACCGACCGCCCATGCCGTGCCGCACCCGAGGAACGCTTCCTGTGGATGATCCCTACCGGGCTGCAAACCTACACATCCGCCCAGACGAGTACTACCCGCCCCGGTCCCCGCGCCACTACCCCGCCCGGACCCCTCCACTAGGAGGGCGGGGGCGGAACTCCGGCGTAACGCCCGCGGGCTAGAGTCTCCTCTCGTGTCAAAGGTTCCCGACCTCGCGAAGCGGCTGCTCCTCGGCCGTGCGCTGAGCAGCTCGCAGCAGCACGAGCAGCTCCTGAAGAAGCGCATCGCGCTGCCGGTCTTCGCCAGCGACGCCCTCTCGTCGGTCGCCTACGCCCCCCAGGAGATCCTGCTCGCGCTCGGCGCGGGCGGCCTGGTCATGTACCGGTACACCCCGTGGGTGGCCGCGGCGGTGGTGGTGATCCTGCTGACGGTGGTGGCCTCGTACCGGCAGAACGTCCGGGCCTACCAGAGCGGCGGCGGCGACTTTGAGGTCGCCACCGAGAACCTCGGCGGCAACTGGGGCGTGGTCGTCGCGAGCGCGCTGCTGGTCGACTACGTCCTCACCGTCGCGGTGTCGGTGTCGTCGGGGGTGGAGAACCTCGGCGCGCTGCTGGAGTTCATGCGCCCGCACGAGGTCGGTGTCGCGATCGGCATCGTGGTGCTGCTCACCCTCGGGAACCTGCGGGGCCTCAAGGAGGCCGGGGTCGCGTTCGCGATCCCCACCTACCTGTTCATGTTCGCGGTCGGCAGCATGCTGCTGTGGGGGCTGGTCCGGCTGGTCGCGGGCACCGACCTGGAGGCCGAGACCGCGCATCTCGACGTCCGCGGCGACGAGACCGACCTCGCCGGGTTCGCGCTGGTGTTCCTGCTGCTGCGGGCGTTCTCGTCCGGCTGCGCCGCGCTGACCGGGGTCGAGGCGATCAGCAACGGCGTGCCCGCGTTCCGCAAGCCCAAGGGCGAGAACGCCGCCAAGACGCTGCTGGCCCTCGGCGTCGTCGCGATGACGCTGTTCGGCGGCGTCACCGCGTTCGCCTACCTCACCGACGCCAAGTTCGCCGAACCCGACCAGGGCAGCGAGCTGGTCGACCCCGCCACCGGACGGGTCGTCGAGGAGGCCGACCCGGTGATCGCGCAGGTCGCGCACACCGTGTTCAGCAACTTCGAGCTGGGCTTCGCGCTCGTCACCGCGATGACCGCGCTGATCCTGTTCCTGGCCGCCAACACCGCGTTCAACGGGTTCCCGGTGCTCGGGTCGGTGCTCGCGCAGAACCGCTACCTCCCGCGGCAGCTGCACACGCGCGGCGACCGGCTCGCCTACAGCAACGGCATCGTCATCCTCGCCACCATGGCCGGACTGCTGATCTACGCCTACGACGCGTCCGTCAGCAGACTGATCCCGCTGTACACCGTCGGCGTGTTCGTGTCGTTCACCGTCAGCCAGGTCGGCATGGTCCGGCACTGGAACAAGCTGCTGGCCACCGAGACCGACGCCGCGCAGCGCCGCCGGATGAAGTCCTCCCGCGGCATCAACGCGTTCGGCGCCACCCTCACCGGCATCGTCCTGGTCGTCGTGCTGATCACCAAGTTCGCGCTCGGCGCCTACATCGTCTGCATCGCGATGCCGCTGCTGTTCCTGCTGATGAAGGCGATCAGGCGGCACTACGACCGGGTCGCCGAGGAGCTGGTGCCCTCCGGCGAGGACGTCGCGCTGCCCGCCCGCAACCACGGCATCGTGCTCGTCTCCAAGATCCACAAGCCGACGCTGCGGGCGCTGGCGTACGCGCGCGCGACCCGCCCGTCCACGCTGGAGGCGGTGACGGTCGCGGTCGACGCCGCCGAGTCGCAGCGGCTCCAGGACGAGTGGGACGCGCTCGACATCCCCGTCCCGCTGAAGATCCTCGACTCGCCGTACCGGGAGATCACCCGGCCGGTCCTGTCGTATGTGAAGAGCGTCCGGCGCAAGAGCCCGCGCGACGTCGTCACCGTGTTCATCCCCGAGTACGTCGTCGGGCACTGGTGGGAGCAGCTCCTGCACAACCAGAGCGCGCTGCGGCTGAAGGGGCGGCTGCTGTTCCAGCCGGGCGTGATGGTGACGAGCGTCGCGTGGCAGCTCCAGTCGTCGGACCGGCTCAAGGGACGGGTCGAGCCGCCGGGCCCCGGCGCGTCCCGGCGCCCGCCGCGGACCGGGTCGCGTCCCGGTACGGGTAGTGTTTCGGAACGTGACTGAGCTGGAACCCGACGTCCTGCCCGACATCCTCGAACTGGAGGTCGGCAACGTCGCCAACGGCGGCTTCTGCGTCGCCAGGCACGAGGGGCGCGTGGTCTTCGTCCGGCACGCGCTGCCCGGTGAGCGGGTGCGGGCGCGCGTGACCGAACGCGCGAAGAACTTCGTCCGCGCCGACGCCGTGGAGATCATCGAGGCGTCGCCCGACCGTGTCGAGCCGCCGTGCCCGTTCGCGGGTCCGGGACGCTGCGGCGGCTGCGACTGGCAACACGCCTCCCTGCCCGCGCAGCGCGCCCTCAAGGCCGCCGTCGTCGAGGAGCAGCTCCGGCGCCTGGCCGGGCTCGACCGCACGGTCACCGTCGAGGAAGTGCCGTATCCCGTGGATTCCGACGTGATGCCCCCGGCGGGCCTCGGGTGGCGGACGCGCATGCAGTTCGCCGTCTCCGGCGGCGCCGTCGGCCTGCGCCGGCACCGCTCGCACGACATCGAGCCGATCGACGAATGCCTGATCGCCCACCCGGGCGTGGAGCTGATGGGCATCGAGCGCAAGCGCTGGC
>JBOHBY010000784.1:0-7471 GCA_050698635.1 Spirillospora sp. | reverse complement strand
CTGCTGTCCCGGCGGCCCGTCCGCTGGCGGCCGTACTCGATGATCGCCACCAGCACCGCCGTCCTCGCGGTGGCCCTGGTGCTGGCCGCCACGTGCCACCCCGTCGCGCTCGCCGCGGCGCTCGCCGGATGAATCCCCCCCGGAAACCTCTGAACAGGACGCTCGATTTGAGCTTCAGATGGGCGTCAGCGTCAGAGAAGCCGCCTGCCGCCGCGACCGCGGCCTTGGCGGTGGTTCATGGCTTCAGCGCGTCGAAGAACGGTTCGACGATGGCCAGCACGTCCTCCCGGGTGGCGGCAGGCTGCTCGGCCGCGCCGACCATGAGGGCCGCCTCGTCCGCCACCGCGAGCAGCGCGTGGGCGAGCGGCTTGACCGGCAGCTCGCGGACGCTCCCGTCGGCCATGCCCTGGGCGAGGACGCCCTCGACCATGCCGAGGACATGGTTCTGGCAGATCTCACGCCAGCGGGCCCAGCCCAGCACCGACGGACCGTCGATCAAAAGGATGCGCTGCAGTTCGGGCCGCTCGCAGGCGTCCAGCCAGGCGACCAGGGCCCGGGTCATCTTCTCGGTGAACCCGGCCTCGGGTACACCGAGCGCGGCCTCCGCCACCTGCCGGGCCGCCTCGCCCTCCAGCTCGTCAAGCACGGCGGCGAACAGGCCGGTCTTGTCGGCGAAATGGTGGTAGAGCGCGCCACGGCTGACGTCCGCCTCACGGACGATCGTGTCGGTGCCGACACCGGCGAAGCCGTGCTCGGCGAACAGCTTCCGGCCGGCGCGCACGAGCGCCGCCCGGGTGGTGGCCGAGCGGTCCGCTTGCGTTCGACGAGGTTGTTTCATACAGTCTGTCCGTAAGATACATGCATGTTGTATGTTACTTGAAGGAGGTGGGCCGGATGGACACGGTCGATCTGCCCCACGGCACCGTAAGCTATCGGGCCACCGGTCCGGAGGACGCCACCGCTCCGCCGGTCGTCTTCGTCCACGGGTTCCTGGTCGACGGCTCGCTCTGGTCGGGCGTCGCGGACCGCCTGGCCGAGCAGGACATCCGCTCCTACGCGCCGAACTGGCCGCTCGGCTCGCACCGCGTGCCGGTGCCGAGCGCCGACCAGTCACCGCGGGGCGTCGCCCGGCAGATCCTGGCGTTCCTCGAAGCCCTCGACCTCACCGACGTCACCCTGATCGGAAACGACACCGGCGGCGCGCTGTGCCAGTACGCCGTCGACACCGACCCGAGCCGCATCGGCCGGCTGGTCCTCACCAACTGCGACTCCTTCGACACCTTCCCGCCGTTCCCCTTCAACGTGATCTTCAAGCTGCTGAACGGCCCCCGCCGCCTCCGGTTCAACCTGCTGCCGATGCGGCTGCGCCCGTTCCGGCACTCGGCGCTCGGGTTCGGCCTGCTCGCCCGGAAATTCGATCCCGCGCAGACACGCGGCTGGGTCGAACCGGCACTCACCGACGCGGCCATACGGTCGGACGCCGTCCGTTTCCTCCGGGCGGTCGACCCAAGCGAACTGAACGAGATCTCGACGCGGCTGGCCGCTTTCCAAGGCCCCGTCCGCCTGATCTGGGGAATGCGCGACCGATCGTTCACTCCGACTCTCGGCAGGCGGCTGGCGCAGGCGTTCAGCGACGCCGAGTTCATCGAAATCCCCGAAGCCCGGACGTTCGTCCCCCTCGACGCACCGCAGGCACTCGCCGACCGAATCGCCGAAATCAGCAACGCCACCTCATCACCGTCCTAACCCAAACAACCCCACCCGCCCGCAAACGCGGCCGATGCCGACTTCGGTCCGCACGCAGGACGCCACGGCGTACACCCGATGATCGGACGTACACCGTGGCGCCCCAATACGCCCAGGTCACGGCAACCCTGACACCCTCTAGGACATTTACCGAACCTGAGCCACGCGACCCAAGTGCTCGCTATCGCGAGCGTCCATCCACAACCAACCCGCGGTCGGACGAGCCCGCGGCCACAGACGAGCCCGCAGTAATGGGCAAGTCTGCGGTCATGGGCGGGTGCGTGGTTATGGCGGGTGAGTGGTTATGGCGGGTGCGTAGTTATGGTGCGTCCACTGCGATGCGGCCGTCGAAGGGGATGCGGGAGGTGGCGCCGTAGGCGTAGTTGGCGTCCACCCGCGCCCGTTCCGCACTGTTCGGGATGGGGTTCGCGCAGCTCACGCCAGCGCTGGACCCGGACATCAGCGACGAGCACGGGCCGGGCTTGGCGTCGGGCAGGCCGAGGCTGTGGCCCAGCTCATGAGCGGCGATCCGGGTGGTGTCGTACCCCTCGGTGACCGCCTGGCGGCCGAACCACACGGTGACGCGACCGCCGGGCCGGACCGGTCCGACGATGGCACGCGGCCAGCCGGGGTCGGCGACGATCTGGATCTCCGCGCGCCCGCCGGGCTGGGCCTCGACCAGCCGGACGTTCTGGACGTTCTCGTTCCACACCTTGACGCCGGAGGCCACCGCGTCCTGGAACTCGGCGGCCTGGCTGTCGTCGTAGTACAACGTCGTCTGCTGGACCGGACGGGGAGCCGGCGCCGGGGCCTGGGCCGGAGCCGCCGTCGCCGCCGGGGCCACGGACAGTGTGATCGCGGCGGTGCCGATCATGGCGCCGACGCTCAACCTTCGCAGCATGCGGGGGGCCTCCTCTGGTCGGAGTTCTGGGAGCCACTGCGGTTGACCCACGTAGGGTCGGCCCGAGCATATTCACGTCGTCCATGCGTAACAAGTGGCGTGAACTGTCATAGATTTCGCGTTCGCCATGGCAATTGTTCGCGCCGTGGCGGCCCCCCGTACGGCACATGCCCGTTACCACATTGGTGCGACAGCGAATTTCCTTGTCGAAATGATTTCGTCTGCCTGAAAACGATCAACGGGCGGGCGGACGGAATATTCGATGGTTCGATGGTTCGATGGTTCGGCGGTTCGGCGGTTCGGCGGTCGAGATCAGACGGTCCCTTTGTACGAATCAGTGACGTCTGGGTTTTCGCTGGAGCCGCCCGTGCTTGAGCGCTCGACACCGTCCACAATCACTTTGGTGACGAAAGTGCCTTTACCGAACCGGTAGGTGATCCGCCAGGTCGTCCGTTGCGGCTCGGGAGGTATTTGGACCGTCCTTCGGTAGGGCAGTCGTTTGTCGCGCACCGTCTCGCTCTGCCCGTTCACCGTCATGGTCAGCGATTTCAGGGTGCTTGTACCGAAGACGTAGAACTCCAGCGTTCGGGTCGCCGTCGGGCTGGAGGCGGACGTCGGGGCGGACGCCGGGGTGGACGTCGGGGTGGACGCCGGGACGGCCGATCTGGCGGCCGGGGTGGAGCTCGGCCCGGTAGCGGGTTTCTCCGGCCGGTCGCCCGAAGGCAGCACCGACGGCGCGGCGAGAGCCAGGGTCAAGGCCAGGGCCGAGGCCATCGCGAGGGCTCCGCCCGAGAGGATCAGCACAGGTCGATGAGCAATTCGGCGTAGGGGCGGAACAGGTCTGACACCGGTCGCCGGCGGAGAACCCGAGTCTGAGCCAGGGGCAGGGGGTGGGGTGGATTTCGGTGCGGGGAGGGGCAGTGGGGGGTTGGCAGCCTCGCTCGCACGGCGATCGATCTCTGAGGTCACCGTTGCCGGCAGACGGAGGGCAGGGCGCTCGTCCGCCGTCGCGAAGGCCAGTTCGGTGACCAGTTCGCGCACCGTGGGACGGGCGGACGGGTCGGGACGCAGGCAGTCGGAGATCACCGTCCGGAGCCGGTCGTCGGCGATCCCGCCCAGGCCGCCCAAGCCGCCCAAGCCGCCCAGGCTGCCCAGTCCGTCCACCCCGTTTTGGACGTCCAGGCCGTCCGGGACGGCACCGGACGGCGGCATCTCTGTGCAGGCGTAGGCCAGCGTCGCGCCGAAGGAGTAGACATCGCTCGCCGGTGAGAGCGGGCCGCCCGATGCCTGCTCGGGCGCCATGAAACCCCAGGTCCCGGCCGGTTCCCTCCCGGACGGGATCGGAGCCCCACCACGAAGTTCGGCGGCGATTCCGAAGTCGATCAGACGCGGTCCGTCGGCGGTGAGCAGGACGTTCGCGGGCTTCAGGTCCAGATGAACGATCCCGGCGCCGTGGATGGACGCGAGCGCCTCGACGATCCCCGCGGCCAGCGGCCACACCAGGCCGGGCGGCAGAGGCCCGACCAGTCCGACCGCTTCCCGCAGCGACACCGACGGCAGGAACTGCGTCGCCAGCCAGGGGCGCGCGGCGTCCGCGTCGGCGTCCAGGACACCCGGGCTGTACCGTCCGCTGACCGCTCTCGTGGCCGCCACCTCATGGTGGAAACGCTCCCGGTACTCTGCCTCGGACGCGAACTCGGCGTGCATCACCTTGACCGCCACCGGACGTCCGCTCCCGGACCGCCCGAAGTAGATCGTCGCCATGCCGCCCGCGCCGATCCGCGCCAGGACGCTGAAGCGGCCGATCGTGCGTGGATCGTCCGGCTCAAGAGGCCGCACGCGGGCCTCCGACCGCTTCCACGTTCCCCTCCCGGGTGCCGATGAAGACCAGGCCGTCGGCGCTCGCGAACACGGGATCGTTGTCCATCTCGGCCTTGTACGTCCACAGGACGCGTCCATCGGCCGGGTTCAACGCGTACACCGTCTTGTTGTGGGCGCTGGCGGCGAACAAGATGCCGCCGGACGACGCGAGTTTGCTGTCTGCGTCCAAGAATCGGGACCAGCGTTCCACACCGGTGGCGGCGGTCACGGCGGTCACGCCACCGAGGCTTCCGTCCGTGTAGAGCACGCCGCCGGACGCGTGGAGCGAGTAGGCGTTGTACCAGTTCGGGCTTCGCCGTTTCCGCCAGGCGAGGGTGCCGTCATCGGTACGGACCGCGTGCAGGGTGCCATTGCGGTCGCTGACGAAGACGAGGCCGTCGCTGATCAGAAACGCATAGAGGATCTTTCTCAGGTTCAGCCGGTAGGTCCATTTCCTCCGTCCATTGCGCGGGTCGAGCCCGATCACGCCTTTCTCGTTCACCGCGGCCACCACTCTGGAATCGGCTGCGAGTGCCGTTATCGCGGACACGTCCGTGACCCAGCGCGTCTCACCGTCGCGCACCCCCACCGCCCTGATCGGACCGTCATAACCGAAACAGGCCACCGCCCCGGAGACCGTCATGTGCACGGCGATCTCCCGAAATGAGCCCTGCCACCGGGTGTCACCGGACGCGGCGTCGACAGCCGTCAGCCACGGTTGTATAGGACGGCTCAGATAAACCGAATCGCCCAGGGTGTGGCTCCCGTTTCCCGCATTCTGTTTCCAGAGTGCCTTGCCGGTGCGGGCGTCCAAGGCACGTACCTTGCTTTCCTGACCCTCCGTGACCACCACGCCGTTCGCACCGTCCGCTATGGAGACCTTCGGGTAGTAGTCGCTCACTTTGGACTTCCAGCGCAGCACGCCCTGCGGGGGCGGCGGTGCGGGCGACGAAGGCTTCGACGACCGCGACGCGCCCGCACGAGGCTGTCCGGTGCCGGTGCCGGTGCCGGTGTCGGTGTCGAGGCCCCGGACGAGCGCGACCGCCCCCACGGCCACGAGCGCGACAGGCGCGGAAACGACCAGCGCCCTACGCGAGACCCGCGACGACGAACCAGGACCCAACGGCCCGGAAGGCGGTTCCGCCGAAACACCACCAGGCGCCGACACCCGCCCAAGCCCCCTCCCCAAGAAGCCACGCCCATCCCTCACCCTTGGGCCTAGCGACCCTCCGGTCGCCACACCCTGCGACTCGACGTCCCGACCCCCCTGCGACTCCGCGGCCCCCGCACCTCGCGACTCAACGGCCTCCGCATCCTGCGACTCCGCCGTCCGCGCATCCTGCCGTCCGGCGTTCCGCGCATCCTGTGGCTCGGCCGTCCGCGCGTCCTGCGGTCCGGCGGTCACCGCTTCGGCGTTGGCCGCCGCGTCTCCGGCGCGCGGCTCCCGGGGCCGGTTCCAGGACGGTCCCTTCGGCCGGGCCTCCGCGATACGGCGGTCGATCGCTTCCGTCAGAGGGGCGGGCAGCCAACCGGCGCCTTCGCCGGGCGACGACGGCGCGTCCTCGCCGATCCGGTCGAGCATGTCCAGGAGCTGGACGGCCGAAGGACGCTCACGCGGCTCCCGGCGCAAGCAGGCCGCGACGACACCGGCCAGCCCCGGATCGGTGATGCCATCGAGGTCCGCCTGCGACTCGACGACGGCACGGAGCGTCGCGGCCCTGTCGGCCCTGTCGGCGGCGCCGAACGGCTCCTTCGCCGTCACCGCGTACACCAGCACCGCGCCGAACGAGAACACGTCGCTCTTCGGACCGGCCATGCCCCCGGCCGCCTGTTCGGGCGACATGAAACCCGGTGTTCCCAGGACGGCGCCAACCTTCGTGATCGCTGTGACGTCCTCCGGCCGCGCGATCCCGAAGTCGATCACCCGCGGGCCGTCGGCGGTCAGCATGATGTTGCCGGGCTTCAGATCCCGGTGTGCGAGACCGGCCCGGTGGATGTCGGCGAGCGCCTCGGCCAGGCCCACGGCCAGAACGCGGGCGGACGGCGCCGCGAGGGCACCGAACGTCCCGACCGCCTCCCGCAGTGTCAGCCCCGGCAGGTACGCGGTGACCAGCCACGGAACCGCGGCGTCCGGATCGGCGTCCAGGATCGGGGCGGTGAACGTCCCGGTCACCTTGCGCGCCGCGGACACCTCCCGCCGGAACCTGGCCCGGAACACCGCGTCGCCCGCGTACCGCTCCTTGATGAGCTTCACGGCCACCGTCCGGCCGCCGGGTGAACGTCCGAGGTAGACCGCGCCCATGCCACCCGCGCCCAGCCGGCCGAGCAGCCGGTAGTCCCCCACCTCGCGCGGATCGCCCGGCTCCAACGGATCCACAGCCTGCCCTCCGTCACCCTGGTGCCGCGATACCGCCCAAAGGTCCGGCTGCTTCCAACGCTACGCGGACGGACGACCAGACCCGGCACAGCAGGATTGCGTGCCATGGCTGCGGTTCAACAAGATAGGCGCTCTCGGACGGATCGCGCGCACACCGCCCCATTCTCGCTTTGCGGCCGTCCTAGCGTCATCTCGTTCAGGCGAGACCCAACGCGGTCAGAGCCCAGCCCGAGACAGGCCAGGGCGCCCAGCGTCGTCCTGGTGACAGAGCAACCCCCCGACCGACGCCGACGGTATCTCTGGGAGTGGCTGGCACGCTCGGGCCGTGAGGTCTTGCCAACCGAGGCTGCGCCGGGTCGATGCTGCTCAGCAGAGATTTGAGATGAGCACGCCTTCGATCGGGTCCGCTCTGGCGAAGAAGTGGCCTGGCATTCGCCCGTCCAGAATCGGTCCTGCGCGTGCCGGCCTTCATTGCCTCATCCGATCCTTCGACATCAGGATCATAGAGAAGGACCGCTCTTCGGCCTCGTCGACGACGACGAATCCGAAGAGCGATCGACTCCCCTGACCGGCCCCTAGGCGGGCCT
>JBOHBY010000783.1:0-2253 GCA_050698635.1 Spirillospora sp. | reverse complement strand
GCGCGGCGACCTGCGCGCGGCCGCGCTCGTCGAGGCGGACCCCGGGCGTCCACCCGGCCAGCACGGGGCCGGTCATCGCGGTCATGCCATGCCGTACCAGGAGAAGCGTCGTCACAGCGGCCACTCTAGGAGATCGCCGGTACTCCGGTACTCCGGGACGCGGTCCCCTCGGCGGCACGGATGCGGGACAATGCGGCATGTGATCGTGGACAAGGCCATCTACGCCGACGGGTCGCGCCGCGACATCGACGGCGACATCAGTGACGCCTTCGACCTCGCCCGCGCGGAGGGCGACTGCTTTGTCTGGATCGGCCTGTTCGAACCCAGCGAGGAGGAGTTCGACCTGGTCAGGGACGAGCTGAAGCTGCATCCGCTCGCCGCCGAGGACGCCGTGACCGCGCACCAGCGGCCGAAGCTGGAGCGCTACGACGACACGCTGCTGGTCGTGCTGAAGACGCTCGCCTACATCGACGAGACCTCCGACATCGAGGTCGGCGAGATCATGGTGTTCCTCGGGCCGGACTTCGTCATCACCGTCCGGCACGGCGCGAACAACCCGCTCGGGCCGGTCCGCAAGCGGCTGGAGGACATGCCCGAGCTGCTCAAGCACGGCGCGACCGCCGTGCTGTACGCGGTGTGCGACGAGGTCGTCGACCATTACGGCATCGTCGTCCACGAGGTCGAGACCGACATCATCGAGCTGGAGAAGGCGGTGTTCGACCCGGGCGCGCGGGACGTCACCGAGGCCGTCCACTCCCTCAAGCGGGAGGTGCTGGAGTTCCGCGGCGCCGAGGACCCGCTCGTCCCGGTGCTGCAGGAGATCGTGCGGGGGCGGGTCGCCGAGTGCGGTTCGACCCGCGAGTACTTCCGCGACGTCCTGGACCACCTGCTGCGCGTCGACGAGCAGGTCGACGCGCACAACGAGCTGCTCAACAGCGTCCTGACGGCGCATCTGGCGCTGCTCGGCAAGCAGCAGAACGAGGACATGCGCAAGATCTCCGCGTGGGCGGCGATCATCGCGGTGCCGACCGCGATCGCCGGGATCTACGGTATGAACTTCAAGCACATGCCCGAGCTGAACTGGGTCTTCGGATATCCGCTGGTCATCGCGGCGATGGTGGTCATCTGCTCGCTGCTGTTCCGCCGTCTGCGCAGGAGCGGCTGGCTCTAGCCCGGCGGCCGACCACCCGGCGCGGGACCGCTACATTGACCGCCTATGAAGGAGCGTCACCTCGGGCGGAGCGGGCTGCTGGTGTCCCGGCTGGGCCTCGGCACCATGACCTGGGGGCAGGACACCGGCCCTGAGGAGGCCGCGGCACAGCTCGCCACGTTCGTGGAGGCCGGGGGCACCCTGGTCGACACCGCCGACGTCTACAACGACGGCGACAGCGAGCGGATCCTCGGGCACCTGCTGCGCGAGCTCGTCGACCGGGACGGCGTCGTCGTCGCGACGAAGGCGGCGATCAGGCCGAACGGCCGCTACGACGGGTCCCGCCGGCATCTGCTCCGCGCCCTGGACGCCTCCCTCGACCGGATGGACCTCGACCACGTCGACCTGTGGCAGCTGCACGTGTACGACCCGGCGACGCCGCTGGAGGAGACGCTGTCGGCGCTGGACGAGGCCGTCGCGTCCGGCCGGGCCAGGTACGTCGGCGTGTCGAACTACGCGGGCTGGCAGGTGTCGAAGGCGGCGGCGTGGCAGCGCGCCTGGCCGGGCCGCGCGCCGGTGGTGTCCGCGCAGCTGGAGTACTCGCTGCTGAGCCGCGACATCGAACGCGAGGTCGTGCCCGCCGCGGTCGACGCGGGCGCGGGGCTGCTGCCGTCCTCGCCGCTCGGCCGGGGCGTGCTGACCGGCAAGTACCGCACCGGCATCCCCGCCGGGTCGCGGGCCGCCGCCTCGAACTACGCCGACTTCGTCCAGCCGTACCTGGACGACGAGTGCGCCCGCATCGTCGAGTCGGTGGTGACCGCCGCCGAGGGCCTCGGCCGGTCCCCGCTCGCCGTGGCGATCGCCTGGGTCCGGGACCGGCCGGGGGTCGCCGCGCCGGTCGTCGGCGCGCGGACGGCCGCGCAGCTGGGCGCGATACTGGAGAGCGAGGACCTGACGCTGCCGAACGAGATCCGGGCGGCGCTGGACGACGTCTCCGACACCGCGACGGGAAGCCCGTGACCGACACCCCTGAGCACGCCGAAGCCCTGCCAGCGGCCGACCGGGCGGCGCGCGCGGCGGAGGCGATGCGCGCCGCCGAAGCC
>JBOHBY010000782.1:0-1583 GCA_050698635.1 Spirillospora sp. | reverse complement strand
GGCGATGACCTTGCCCGCCGACAGGATGGTGATGGCGTCGGCGAGACGGTCGGCCTCGTCCAGGTACTGGGTGGTGAGCAGGACGGTCGCGCCCTCGCGGACCAGGCCCTCGACGATCTCCCACATGCCGAGCCTGCTGGCCGGGTCCAGGCCGGTGGTCGGCTCGTCCAGGAAGATCACCTCGGGGCGGCCGACCAGGCAGGCGGCCAGGTCGAGGCGGCGCCGCATGCCGCCCGAGTAGCCGCGTGTCTGGCGTCCGGCGGCGTCGGTGAGCTGGAACGCCTCCAGGAGTTCGTCCGCGCGGGCGTGGGCCGGGCGGCGGCCCGCGCCGAGGAGCCGGCCGATCAGGACGAGGTTGTCGCGGCCGGATATCCGCTCGTCCAGGGTGGCGGTCTGGCCGGTGAGGCCGATCCGGCGGCGGACCTGCGGGGCCTGGCCGACGACGTCGTGGCCGCACACCCGGGCGGTGCCGTGGCTCGGCGGGATCTGCGTCGCCAGGATGTTGATCAGCGTGCTCTTGCCGGCGCCGTTGTGGCCGAGCAGCGCGTGCACCGTGCCGGGCGGGACCGCGAGGTCGACGCCGTGCAGGGCGACGACGCGGTCGAAGCGTTTGCCGACGCCGATCGTCTCGATCACCGGTCCGGGCATGGGGTGGCCGGCCCTTGTCATCGCTCCGCCGTGGGGGCGGGACGTGGTGGGGTCAGTTTGCGCAGGATCATTGCGGTCAGGGCGTCGTAGTAGCGGATTAGGGCGGTGGCGGTGAGTGCCCCGGTGGTCAGGGCGAGTGCTGTTTGAAGTGCGTTGGGGGTGGGTGCGTTTGCTGGGGCTAGGAGGGCTCCGGGGATTGCGACCGTTAGGAGGAGGGCGTTTCGGATGATCAGTGGGTAGCTGAGGAGCGCGCTCCGTCCGCCGAAGCAGCCGCATTCGGCGAACACGCCGCCGCGGACGGCGCGGAACACTACGACGACGAACAGCGACAGCAGCCCGGCGGCGAGCGCGAACCCGGCCCGGTAGACCGGGAGCAGGAGCAGGACCACGGCGGCGGCCTCGCAGGTGAGGACGATCGCCGCCGCGCGCGCCGCCGCCTTCTCGGAGAACATGGTCAGGTTGCGGACGGTGCCGCGGAACCGGGTGAAACGCGCGGTGCCGCGGGATTTGGTGAAGACCGCGACCGCGAAGACGGTCACCAGCAGACTCCTGGCGCCGAGCAGAAAACACACTTCCAATGTGCGCCGGTCCTTCCCGGCCCGAATGCCGCCGGGCCTGGTCAGTGTTCTTCGTTTGCGGGGCGCCGGCGCTCGACCGACACGGCCATGACCTTCCGGAACGGCGGCATCGCGGGGCCCTCCCCGATAGGGGTGCCCGCGACCTCGACCCACGCGTGGGCGCGGAACGGCTGGGTCAGGACGCCGGTGCACCAGTCGGGCCAGGCGCCGCCCAGGCGGCAGAGCAGCACGGTCGCCACGGAGCGCTGCAAGCATCCTTGTCCGGCGCATCGGACGCTCACGGAGACGACGGCGTCTCGGGCGGCCTGTGCCTCGGCGGCCGTGGCGGGACGGGCGCCGCGGCTCACCGACCGCAGC